>NZ_JBRAJI010000051.1:0-16098 GCF_052744395.1 Desulfurispora sp.
CAGATTATGCCTGAAAATGGTTATTGGTGAGATGGTATCACGGATCCAGGTTTATTAAAATGATCATACGGAGAGAGGTGTCCTATGCAAGTAAGTCCCGTATCTGCTCTGGCTGGCTCAGTACAGCTGCCGGGCGACAAATCCATCTCCCACCGGGCTTTGATGCTGGGCGCTATTGCCCGGGGACAAACCGTGGTTAAAAATTTCCTGCCCGCCCGGGATTGTTTTTCGACCTGGCAATGTCTGGAGCAGCTGGGGGTAAAAATACATTCCTCCGACCAGTATCGGACTGTTCTGGTGGAGGGGCGAGAGTTGCACGGTCTGCAGGAGCCCGGGCAAGTGCTGGATGCCGGCAACTCCGGCACCACCATTCGTCTGCTGCTGGGCCTGCTGAGCGGACAGCAATTTTTTTCCGTACTGACCGGTGATGAATCGCTGCGGCAAAGGCCCATGCAGCGTGTGGTTAAACCTCTGGTGCAAATGGGGGCGCACATTGCCGGCCGTCAATCTGCCGACCGCGCTCCCCTGGCTGTGCAGGGCGGAAACTTAAGAGCCATCAGCTATCGCCTGCCGGTAGCCAGCGCCCAGCTCAAATCGGCCCTGTTGCTGGCCGGTCTTTATAGCCGGGGAACTATGGAAATAGAAGAACCAGCACCCACCCGCGATCACACTGAAAGAATGCTCCAGTTCATGGAAGTGGACATACAGAAAGATGGGAATTATCTGCGGCTGAACGGCGGGCAACAGCCGGTCGGCAGAGAGATCTGCGTGCCGGGCGATATTTCGGCCGCCGCTTTCTTTCTGGTGGCCGCCGCCTGTCTGCCCGGTTCGCGCCTGGTCTGCCGCGATGTGGGCTTAAACCCGGCCCGTACCGGTGTACTGGACGTGCTACAACAAATGGGAGCAAGGCTGGAGATTCGCAATATGCGGATGTATGGTCAGGAGCCGGTGGGTGACATCTATGTTGAGTCGGGTCAGCTGCAGGCGGTGGTCATTGCTGGAGAGAGCATACCCCGTCTGATTGACGAAATCCCCGCCCTGGCCATTGCGGCGGCCCGGGCCAGCGGAGTCTCTGTAATCAGGGATGCAGCCGAACTGCGGGTGAAGGAAAGCGATCGCATATCCTCCGTAGTAAAATTGCTGACCGACCTGGGAGTTAAAGTGCAGGAAACCGCAAACGGCATGATCATTTACGGTACCAACCGGCCTTTTCAGCCTGCGGAACTGGAGAGTTACGGTGACCACCGCATCGCCATGGCCGGTGCCATTGCCGGGCTAATGGCCAGCGCCCCGGTTACCGTCCGGCAGGCCGAGTGCGTGGCCATATCTTTTCCAAACTTTGAAAATATCCTTCATTCTATACGGGCACAATAATTTTGAGCTGTTTTGTTCTAAGGAAAAAGGAAATTTATCCCCTTCTGTCGAATCTTAATGTGGTGTTTTGCTGTGAAATGCTAACAGGTGTGAGGAAGTTGTGGAGAAAAAAATTTGTATAGCCATTGATGGCCCGGCCGGCGCGGGAAAAAGCACTGTGGCCCGCATGGTGGCCGCGCGTCTGGGTTATCGATATCTGGATACCGGAGCCATGTACCGGGCGCTGACCTGGCAGGCACTGCAGGAGGGCCTGGATTTTTCTGACGAACCGGCCCTGGTGGAGCTGGCCCGTACGGCTGATATCCAGGTATTGCCTACGCAGGACGGTTCCCCACAGGTGCTGGTGAATGGACAGGATGTAACGCTACCCATCCGCAGCCAGCAGGTCAGCAGGCAGGTATCCTGGCTGGCCAGGATACCTGGTGTGCGCCGTGAAATGGTACAGAGGCAACGCCGGCTGGCGGCCGGCGGGGGCGTAGTCATGGAGGGTAGAGACATCGGCACCCGGGTCTTACCACATGCCGAGCTGAAGATTTATCTGACAGCCAGTCCCCGGATCAGGGCGACCCGGCGGGCCGCTGAACTGGCGGCCCGGGGTGAAAAGGTGGATGTGCATCGCCTGGAGGAGGAAATATCCCGGCGCGATCTCATGGATGCTGGCCGGGAAGTGGATCCACTCCGCCCGGCTCCTGACGCCGTGTATTTGGATTGCTCCCAAATGAACATCGATGAAGTGGTAGAGTTTATACTGGACCGGGCAAAGGGGGTAAATTAGTTGTTTTATTCCCTGGCCAGGACCATCTGCCGGTTATATCTACTGCTGGTGCGGCGCTGGAGCATACGGGGCCTGGACAACATTCCCGGGGAGGGTGGGTTGCTGGTCATCTGCAATCACATCAGTTACCTGGATCCCGTGGCCGTAGGCTGCGCTCTGCACCGCCGCATCTTTTTCATGGCTAAAGCCGAGCTCTTCCGCGTACCGCTGCTCAAGCAAATTATTACGGCCCTGGGCGCTTTTCCCCTGCACCGGGGTAGCGGGGACCTGGCAGCGGTAAAGACCGCTTTGCGGTACCTGCAGGCAGGAGAGGTTGTGGGGATTTTTCCGGAAGGAACACGGAGCAAAACGGCAGAACTGCTGGACCCCCATCAGGGAGCGGCCATGCTGGCCATTCGAACCGGTGTGCCGGTTCTGCCTGTTGCCGTAACCGGTACCCGGGGTTATTTCGGCCGGGTGAAGGTCAACATCGGTCATCCGGTCCTTCCTCCCGATAGAAAGCAGGCCGGAAAAGATACATACTATGATTTCAGCTGTCTGTTAATGCAAAAAATTGATGCCTTGCAGAGCGAATTGAGGGAATACTAAATATGCAGATCATCAGGGCAGAGAAAGCCGGCTTTTGTTTTGGTGTCAAAAGAGCTATTGAAATGGCTACCGGTGCTGCCCGGCAAAACAGCGGGCCGGTTTACACATACGGCCAGCTGATTCACAATCAGCAAGAGGTTGCCCGTCTGGCCGATCAGGGCATTCACGCCGTGGACAGCCTGGATCAGGTACCGGAGGGCAGCTTATTGATAATCAGGTCGCACGGTGTGGGACCGGAGGTTCTCACCGCGGCCGCAGCCAGAAAGATTACCGTGCTGGATGCTACCTGCCCCTTTGTCTGCAATGTGCAAAAAAAGGCTCAGGAAATGGTCCAGCAGGGTTACCAGGTGATTGTGGTAGGCAATGCCAGCCATCCCGAAGTACAGGGCATAGTGGCCTGGACAGAGCATCGGGCTCTGGTGGTAGCCGATAGCGAACAGCTACGCGATATTCAGCCGGCCCCCCGGGTGGGTGTGGTGGCTCAGACTACCATTCCCCAGCAAACTCTGGCTGCCGTGGTGGCAGCCCTGGTGCCGGCTGTAAGCGAACTCAGGCTGGCCAATACGGTCTGCCGGGCTACCCGGGAAAGGCAGCTGGCAGCAAAGCAACTGGCCTCCCGGGTAGAGCTGATGCTGGTGGTGGGTGGCAGGAACAGTGCCAATACGAGCAAGTTGTTCACCATGTGCGCCCAGACCGGCACGGAAACCCATCATGTGGAAACAGCCTCCGAGCTGAACCGGGCCTGGTTTGCCGGTAAAAGTACGGTGGGTATTACGGCTGGTGCCTCAACACCTGACTGGCTGATCCAGGAGGTAGAAACACGCGTGAAGGAGTTGGTCGAAATGACAGGTAGTGAAGAAGTAATGGTAAACGAAGCCACAACAAACTCGGACGTGCAGCCCCGGGAAAACGTCACTGAAAGCACACCGGAAGAAAACATGAAAGAAGCCATGGACGTCAGAACGGTCCACTACGGAGAAATTGTACCGGGCACTGTTGTGCAGATCCGCCATGATGAGGTACTGGTGGATATTGGTGCTAAATCGGAGGGTTTTATTCCTCTGAAAGAACTTTCCTGCTATGAAGTTAATTCCCCGCAGGATATCGTATCGGTCGGGGATGTAATAGATGTTTTTGTAATGCGCTCAGAAGACAGCGAAGGCCGGGTCATGCTCTCCAAACAGCGGGCCGATGCCGAAAAGGCTTGGAACAAACTGCAGGAAAATCTGCAAACCGGCGAGACGGTCACGGGCATCGTGCGTGAAGTGGTAAAAGGCGGTCTGCTGGTGGACATTGGCGTGCGGGCCTTCCTGCCGGCATCCCTGGTAGAAAGGGGCTATGTGGAAGATTTAAATAAATATCTGGGTATGGAAATTCAGGCCCGGGTCATCGAAGTGAACAAAGCACGCAAGAAAGTGGTGCTTAGCCGCAAGGTTGTCCTGGAGGAGGAATACACCAGAAAGCGTCAGGAACTGCTGGAAAACCTGCAGGAAGGGGCAGTGGTGCACGGCACCGTACGCCGTCTGACCAGTTTCGGGGCCTTTGTTGACCTGGGTGGCGTGGATGGACTGCTCCACGTGTCGGAAATGGCCTGGTATAGAGTGGGGCACCCGTCTGAAGTGGTAAATGTGGGCGATGAAATTGAAGTGAAGGTCCTGAAGGTAGACCGGGAGAACGAAAAGATTTCCCTGGGACTCAAGCAGGTTTTACCCAACCCCTGGGACAATGTAGCCGAGAAATACCCACCGGGCAGCATCGTAAAGGCAAAAGTGATGAGGCTGGCTTCCTTTGGTGCCTTTGTACAGCTGGAGCCGGGCGTGGAAGGTCTGGTGCACATCTCTCACCTTTCCACCCGTCATGTAGAAAAACCGGAAGATGTGGTCCGGGAGGGCGAAGAAGTTAATGTAAAAGTCCTGGACGTGAATCCGGAAGAAAAACGCATTCGCCTGTCCATCAGAGAAGTGGTTCGGGAGCAGGAAAAGCGCCAGCCGGCCCCCCGGGAAAACCAGGCCAGCCGTCAGCAACAGGAGCAGACTGAGCAACCGGCAGAGCCAGCTGAGCAAGGCAATGTCACCATAGGAGAGATTGTGGGTAATATTTTTGATGAAAAAAAGTAATAGAATGACGTCCGGGCCAAACGGCCGTTAGAAGTATTGTGCAGTCCCGCTTGCCAGCGGGCTGTTTTTTTTGGGCGGGGTTTTTTTTTGCTACCCCGCCTAATTGTGCATATTACCGGCGGGGGAACGGGAAGTCTAAAAAAAACCACAAGCCAACAAGGAGGTTTTGTAATGGCCAGATTTCCTGTGGGCATGATCATCCTCATCATTATCACCGCCCTGATCTTTCTCGGTCTGGCACACCGGGCTCTGGACCGGCTGAAGCTGTCCGACCGCGGTGCTCTGCTGGTAATTGCGGCCATGATTGTAGGCAGCTTCATCGACATCCCCATTTCGGGCGGGCGCTATCCGGTAAGCCTCAATGTAGGTGGATTTATTGTTCCCGTGGCTCTGGCCGGATATCTGCTCTTCACGGCTGGTACTGGCCGAGAACGTAGCAGGGCACTGCTGGCCGCTCTGGTAGTAGGTGCTGCAGTGTATCTGCTGGGCAGTGTAGCCATGCGCGGTCTGCCCGAACCGGGAGGACGTTTCGAGGTACTGGATGCGCTCTGGCTGTACCCGCTGGTAGCAGGAATAGTCGGCTACCTGGCCGGACGCTCCCGCCGGGGCTCCTTTATCGCTGCGACACTGGGACTACTGCTTTACGAGATCGGCCACTATATCTGGCTGGTACGCAGTGGAGCGCCGGCAGCCCGCATTGCTCTGGGAGGCGCCGGACTCTTTGATGCGATCGTGATTGCCGGATTTTTCGCCCTGCTGCTGGCCGAGGTAATTGGCGAAACCAGGGAACGCCTGGCCGGCGGCCCCAGTTCCCGGGACAGGGCCCCCGAGCTATTGCAGGCTTTGCGCAAGCCGGGACAGGATCGGGAACTGGACGGGGAAAAACATGAATGAAGGAGGGGTGGAGCATGCGCTCAGTAAATAAGAAAAGCGTCGCCGGCGGTCTGGTTTTCCTGACGCTGGTGGCTGTAGCAGCCGGTCTTTACACTGTCGGAAAGGTTCAGGATATCCCCCGGCCAGCCTGGCAGGCGGGTAAAATTATGCCGGGGCTTTTTTCCGGTAACGAAATAAGTGAACACAGTTCGGATTATTATATCACCATCAAAGATGGCCAGGGGCGGGTAATCTCACTGGCCGCCCGTGGTGTCAGCCCGGGCGACGAAGTCATTACTGCCGAAGGCCAGCACTACCGGGTGGAAAAGGTGCAGGGACGACAGGCTTCAGCCAGATATCTGGGTGCTGACAAACAATTTCTGGCCTACCAGGAAATGTTTGAGCAAATGGCCCTGCCGGTAGCCGCAACTGCAGGCAATGCCGGCAAACTGGTGGGTATCTATCATACCCACAGCGATGAATCGTATGTACCATCCGACGGTAAAGAGGCCATACCATTTAAAGGGGGTATCTACCAGGTAGGTCAGTCGCTGGTGAACAGGCTCAAAAATGAGCGGCTGAGAGTGGATTACGACCGTACTCCCCATGATCCGCACGACAACAATGCCTATCACCGCTCCCGGCGCACAGCGGCCAGGCTCATGAAACAAAACCCCATTGCTCTGCTGGATGTCCACCGGGATGGGATTCCCAATGCTAACTATTACCGCAAAAATATTCGCCAGGAGCAGGTAGCCCAGCTCCGCTTGGTAGTGGGCAGGCAGAACCCGCATATGCAGGCCAATCTGGATTTTGCCCGCAAAATGATGGCCTATGCCAACAAAGTTCACCCCAAGATTGTCAAGGAGATCTTTATGGCTAAAGGGAATTACAACCAGGATCTCATGCCCACTGCTTTACTGATTGAGGCCGGAACCCATTTGAACACAAAAGAGGAAGCTGAACGCGGTATAGCCCTGTTTGCCGATGCCATTCCGGTGGTGCTGGGTGCTACTGCCGGACCATCCGGTAATGTCGGCGCCCCGCGTCCTGCCACCAGCCCCGGTACCTGGCGCTCACTGATCTGGCTGGTGGTCCTGGCAGTGCTGGGAGGAGGAGCGTTTTTGCTTATCAGCACGGGCAGTTTTGGAGCTGCCAGCAACCGTCTGCGCGGTTTCTTCAGCCGGGAACTAACCGGCTTCCTGGGTCCTCTGTTCAAGCGCCGGAACAATCGAAAGAATCTATAGGTGATCTAATGCCGGAATTCTTGAAGATTATTCTGGTTGGCACACTGGCGGGCACTGTATCCCGCCTGCTCCTTTTGCGCCTGGATTACCGGCAGTATCCGGGGTATCCCCACGGTGTAGTGGCACACGTCTCGCTGGGTGTGATCGCCTCGGCACTGGGCGCAGTGCTGATACCAGCCCTACTCAAGCAGGATTACACAGCGGTCACCTTTCTGGCGCTAGCGGCCCAACAGTTTCGCGAGATCCGCCAGATGGAGCGTACCACGCTGGAGAACCTGGAAATAAACGAGATGGTCAAGCGGGGCAATGACTACATTGAAGGCATTGCCCGTACTTTTGAAGCGCGCAACTATCTGGTCATGGCTACTGCTGTAGTGGTCAGCGCCTGCACATACTGGGGGGACCTGCCGGGAGGGCTGCTGGCCGCTGCCGGATGCATTGTCGTTTCCCGTATCTATATGACCGGCAAATCCATCGGGCAGATCTGTCACGTTATTCCGGCAACGGTCCACTTTAACGGTGCCCTGCTCAAGGTGGACCAGATTGATATAATGAATGTAGGTTTGCCCGAAATGCGGGAAAAAATATTAAAAGAAGCCCTGGCCGTGCGCATTGTACCTCGCAGTGCTACCGCCGCAGCCATTATCAACGATTTGGGGCAGCGCATGGCCATCGCCCACACAGCAGCCGTGATTCTGGGTACCAAGAAAGAAATCGATATGCCCGAGCTTACACCTCTGGCGCGCAAGGATATTGACAGCGGTGAGGTAGGGTTGTTCATCCTGCCTGTGCACAAAGATATGGATGCGCTGTTATTGGCTGTACGCCGCACGCCGGTACTGGAAAGTTCCCGGAGCAAACCGCTGGCTACCCAGGCCGGTCGAATGGCCCGCCGGTAAAGTAAAAGCCGGCTAAATGAAAGGAGATAAAAACATGGTCGCCCAGAAAAAAATACTGGCCATCATCACGTCAGACATGCAGATAGTAGCCGGAGGAGCGCCCATTTTTTTTGCTCCCGATCCCGTCTATCGGGATAAACTGGCCCGCAGTCTGAGCAGGATCCTGGATGCCATGGTACACGACCTGGAAAATGGTACATATATAGTGGTGGCTCATTAGGAACCCGCCCTGTCCGCAGAACATCCGTCCGCTGCTCCAATGATTATGGCCAGCGCAGGCTTGACTTTGCTGTGGCAAATAATAGATAATGGAGCAAGAATCCGTAAAACACTATGAGCAGAGAGGATGGCCCCGTTGCCGGAGCAAGGACTTTGCATTTCCCAGGTGGAGAGCGGCAGTATTGCGGAAGAACTGGACATTGCACCGGGCGATATTGTTGTGACCGTTAATGATCAACCGGTGCAGGACATCCTGGATTATCGCTTTGCTATGGCCGATGATCTGGTGCAGGTGACTATTCGAAAGCCAGACGGACAGATCTGGGAACTGGAGATAGAAAAGGATCCCGGTGACGACCTGGGCCTTTCCTTCACCGGTGAAGGACTGCAGCCCATCAAAAAATGCCGCAACAATTGTATATTTTGTTTTGTCGCCCAGATGCCACCCGGTATGCGACCCACATTGTATGTGCGGGACGACGATTACCGACACTCTTTTCTTTATGGCAACTTCATCACCCTGACCAACCTTTCGGTTGCCGAAAAACAGCGCATTGTCCGGCAGCGGCTCAGTCCGCTTTATGTGTCGGTGCATACCACCGATCCGGAACTACGGGCACAGATTATGCGCCAACCGGCCGCCGCCCGCATCATGGATGATTTGGTCTATCTTACCGCCGGCGGCATCACCATACACACCCAGGTTGTACTGTGTCCGGACATCAACGACGGTCCGCACCTTGAGCGAACCGTGTCCGACCTGCTATCGCTCTGGCCGAGGATAGCTTCTTTAGCTGTCGTGCCGGTGGGTCTCACCGCCTGCCGGCAAAATCTTCCCGACGTTCAGAGATATACGCCCGCGCAGGCCACCCAGGTGCTGGAGGTGGTGCACAGATGGCGAGACCGGGCTCTACAAACCCATGGCTATCCCTTTATCTTTGCCAGCGATGAATTCTACCTGCTGGCCGGACAACCCATCCCGGAAACCGCCTACTACGCCGACTTTCCTCAGATAGAAAACGGAGTGGGACTGACCAGGCTGTTTTACGATGCCTGGGAGGAAGCTGCACCGGAACTGCCAGCTACCTTGCCGAAGCCCTTCCGGGTTACTCTGGTTACAGGCCGTCTGGGAGAAAAGGTGCTCTTCCCGGTGGTGTACCATTTAAATCAAATAGCCAACCTGCAGGTGGATATTTGTGCCGTGGAAAACCGGTTTTTCGGCTCTTCCGTCACAGTGGCCGGCCTGCTCACGGGGGGAGATATTATCAACGCTCTACACAAGAGAACCCTGGGAGATCTGGTGCTGGTGCCGGCCGCAGCGCTCAAACCAGATGAAGACGTCTTTCTGGATAACCTGACGCTGACGGAACTGCAGAGTCGCCTGCCGGTTCGCATCCGCAAAGCCGGTACACCGGGTGAAATAGTGGCTGTCATTAAGGAACTAAAAGGTGAAAGCGATGAGTAAACCAATAGTTGCTGTGGTTGGTCGCCCCAATGTGGGCAAATCCACTTTATTTAACAGGCTGGTAGGAGCCAGAGTGGCTATAGTGGAGGACGTTCCGGGGGTAACCAGGGACCGGCTGTACAAGGATGCCGAGTGGAACGGCCGTCCTTTTACTCTGGTGGACACCGGAGGACTGGACTATGATGAAGATGGTGAGATTATCAGCAATGTGCGGCGTCAGGCCGAACTGGCTATTGCCGAAGCTGATCTGATCCTTTTTGTGGTGGACGCCCGGGCCGGCCTGACGCCGGCCGATCAGGCTGTGGCGGCAATTATTCGTCGCAGTGAAAAGCCGGTCATATTGGTGGCCAACAAGGTGGAAAACTACCAGAACAGCGATTATTTTGAGTTTTATCAGCTGGGGCTGGGCGATCCCTTTCCGGTTTCCGCGCAGGAAGGGCTGAACACCGGAGATCTGCTGGATGAGATTCTCAAGCGATTACCGGCCGGAGGAGAGGCGGCTGACGATCCCGATGTGATCAAAATTGCCATGCTGGGACGACCCAATGTGGGTAAATCGTCTCTGGTCAACGCCATTTTGGGAGAACAGCGCGTAGTGGTAAGCGATATTCCCGGCACAACGCGGGATGCTATAGATACCGCCTTCTTCCGGGAGGGACAGAACTACCTGCTGATCGACACGGCCGGTATCCGCAGGCGGGCCCGCATTGTGGAAGCAACAGAAAAATACAGCGTGATCAGGGCCCTCAAAGCCATCGACCGCTGTGATATAGTGCTGGCCGTAATTGATGCTACCAGCGGTGTTACCGAACAGGACAAACGGCTGATCGGTTATGGTCACGAAAAGGGCCGGGGGCTGATTCTGCTGGTGAACAAATGGGATCTCGTAGAGAAAGATGATAAGACCATGGACCGGTATACCAGGCAAATTAGAGCTGAACTCGGCTTTGTTGATTATGCCCCTATCCTGTTTGTATCCGCTCTAACCGGTCAGCGCATCTCCAAAATATTAAGCCTGATCAACCAGGTTGCTTCTTATCAGAGCATGCGCCTGTCCACAGCCGACTTGAACTCGGTCTTGAGGGAAGCGTTTTTGCACAATCCGCCCCCTTCATACAAAGGACGTAAGCTCAAGCTGCTATACGCCACCCAGGTAGCCGTAAAACCGCCCCGGTTCGTTCTGTTTGTCAATGACGACCGTCTGGTGCATTTTTCCTACTTGAGGTATCTGGAAAACCAGTTGCGCCAGGCCTATCTCTTTACCGGTACTCCAATCCAAATTAAATTCCGTAGCAGGGGAGAGCGATAAAGTGCTGCGCTTAGCTGCTATTATGGCCAGCTATTTGATTGGATCAATACCTTTCGGTTATATCGTTGCCCGCCTGTATGGCACAGACATCCGGCAGCATGGCAGCGGTAACATCGGTGCCACCAACGTCTGGCGCACTCTGGGAGCCCAACCCGGACTGCTGGCCCTGCTGGGCGATGCGGCCAAAGGGGCGCTGGCTGTCTATCTGGGCAGAAAAACGGGGCTGCCCTACACTGAGCTGATGGCCGGGTTGGCCGCCATGGTGGGCCATGCCTGGTCGATCTATCTGAGATTTAAAGGTGGCAAGATCATTGCGACAGGATTAGGGGTAATGCTCATGCTCTCCCCGCTCATCACCCTGTGGGCTGTCCTGGTTTTTGTACTGGTGGTGGTTGCCTTTCGCTTTGTGTCCCTGGGTTCGGTATGCGCAGCCATCAGTGTGCCCGTGTTGTTCCGGGTGTATGGCTACAGCTGGCCATATCTGCTGTTTGCACTGACCATTGCAACCATTGCCATTTACAAACACATTCCCAACCTGCGACGCATTGCCAGCGGTCAGGAATTTAAAGTAAGCTTCCGTAAGAAATAAAGTAACCTATAAAATAAAGAACAATTGTACAACCAGAAATTAAATCTCCAGTAAATTCAGGTATTGTGGAGGAATTAAATTGTCTACCTCAATAGTATCGATCATCGGCGCCGGAAGCTGGGGTACCGCACTGGCCGTACATCTGGCCCGCAAGGGTCTGACGGTCCGGCTGTGGTGTAGGAACCAGGAGCAGGCCCGGGAAATGCAGGATTTTAGATCCAATAGCCGCTACCTGCCAGGCGTTAAGTTACCAGAAAATATAGAAATATACACACAGTTAAACGAAACTCTGCAAGGCACCCGGGTAATTGTCTGCGCCACCCCGTCCCACACCTTTCGGAAAATTATCTCAGCGATTAAAGATAATATCAACCACAACAGTTTGGTGATCAACGTAGCCAAAGGACTGGAAGAAGGCTCCTGCCTGCGCCTGTCCCGGGTATTTGCCGCGATCCTGGGTGAACATTATCTGGATTGCTATGTAGCACTCTCCGGACCCAGCCATGCCGAAGAGGTCGGACGGAGTATCCCTACGGCCATTGTAACAGCGTCGACAAGCCTGGAATCTGCCAGTTGGGCCCAGGACATCCTTTTGTCCGGCAGCCTGAGGGTTTATACCAACCCCGACCTGACGGGGGTAGAACTGGGCGGAGCGTTGAAAAATGTCATCGCCCTGGGAACCGGTATCGCTGACGGGTTGGGATTGGGCGACAACACCAAGGCCGCCTTGATGACCAGAGGACTGGCCGAGATTACCCGTCTGGGTGTGAAGCTGGGAGCCAACCCACTTACCTTTGCCGGCCTGACCGGATTGGGCGATTTAATCGTCACCTGCACCAGCCAGCACAGCCGTAACCGCCGGGCCGGTATGGCCATCGGGCAGGGCAAAAGCCTGACCGAAGCCCTGACCGAAGTGCGCATGGTAGTGGAGGGAGTGAGAACCACAAAGGTCGCCTACCAGCTATCCCGGCAGGTAGGTGTAGAAATGCCCATAACAGAACAAATGTACAATGTGCTTTTTACCGGTGCCTGCCCGCGTCAGGCAGTAGAGACCCTGATGGGCAGAGGGCGCCGCAACGAAATTGAAGAAGTTGCTCTGGAGCGTTTTGTTTTTTAGTTGCACCCGGGTGATTCTGACAGGACTTTCGTCCAGCAGATCTTTCCGGCGGAATGCCGTGAAATGTAACTAAAAAGGGGGCGAACATATGCCGCTGATACCATACGGCGACAAAACGCCGCAGATTGGCGCCAATGTTTTTATTGCTCCCACCGCTACGTTGATTGGCAATGTGGTGGTGGAGGAAGGTGCCAGCATCTGGTTTGGTGCCGTACTGCGAGGTGATTTCGGACAGATCCGGGTAGGACGGCAGAGCAGTGTACAGGACAACGTGGTAGTGCACGTTCTGCCGGGCGGCGAAACCGTGATCGGCAGCAATGTAACCGTAGCCCACGGTGCCGTGTTGCACAACTGCAAAATAGGAGATGGGGCAGTCATAGGCATGAATGCAGTGGTGCTGGATCACGCTGTAGTGGGAGAAAAGGCCATGCTGGCCGCCGGCAGTGTGGTTTCCACCGGAGGGCAGATTCCACCCCGCCATCTGGCCGCCGGGGCACCAGCCGTACCCAAAAAAGAAATATCGGGCGAAGCCCTGAACTGGGTAGAACAAAGCGCCCTGGCCTATACTTATCTGGCCAGGTCATATCTGGACGCTGGTATTGACCGGTTGGAAAAATAGTTACCCGCCGGTAAAATGAACAGGGGGCTTAGATCCGCCAATTAAACCGCAAAAAAGACCTGTCCGCCGGGATCGGCTGGCGACAGGTCTTTTTTATTCACAGTACAGAGCCGCTCTGCGCATCATTAAGCAATCGAGTAACTATCTTAAAACACGTCTGGCCCCCTTGTAGTTTTCGGCATAATAACCGCTGGTCAAAGAAGATACCACCACTCCCCTGGCCGAAGAAGAAGCATGAACGAATTTGCCATCCCCTGCATATATACCGGAGTGGTTGATGCTTTTGCTGCCGTAATAACCGAACAGGACAATGTCACCGGGCTGCAGTGAGGACCTGTCCACTGCCTTTCCGCAAGAGGCCTGGGCCGCTGCGTTATGGGGCAGGTCTATACCGTAGAGCGAAAAGATATAACGAACAAATCCCGAACAGTCAAATCCGGACGGAGCGGCACCACCATAGACATATGGTGTGCCCAAATATGAATAAGCTGTTTTCAGGACGTCCCGCTCATCTGAACCGGATGAACGAGAGACCGGCACAATCATACCCGCCGCCGGCTGCGCCACTTTTTTAACCACGACTGGACCTTTCTTGGCAGCAGTTGCTCCTTTAGGTTTAGAGACAGTCTTTTTTGCTGCTGCGACCTTTGCGGCCGTGACCTTGCTGGCAACTTTGCTCTGGGTAGCAGTGGGAGCATTGCTCCGCGTTTGGGCCTGAACAGACTGAGACCACGGGCACAGCATGCTCCCGGCGATAAGCGTTATCAGCAGGCCGTACCGCACTCTTTTGGTAAACAATCGTTTTATCAAACAAGGCATGAAGCACAACAACCTTTCATAAATGAAATTGACATTTCCTTCATAATTTTGACTGACAACTTGTTGTTACATATTGATGTGTTCGACAGAGCGGGGCATTTTTCCTCCTTTGGCAACAAAAAAAAAATAACCGGCCCGGCCGGTGGATAAAGCATAAAAAAGAGCGTAACACATATAAATGTATTGTTAATGTATGCCAGTAAACAAGCATGGAACAAAACTGGCCTCATAACTGCGGCGGTAACAGTGAGGCCAGGTTGCAATTTTATTTTTTGTAAGGAGGGAGTGTGCATGAATAAACTGGATATTTTCCGGGATATTGCCGAACGAACCGGCGGCGACATTTACCTGGGAGTCAGCGGTGGTGTCAGAACCGGAAAATCCACCTTTATCAAGCGGTTTATGGAACTTCTGGTCCTGCCCAATATCAAGAATCCCCATGATCGGGAAAGAGCCCGGGATGAGCTGCCCCAAAGCGGCGGCGGCCGAACCATTATGACCACGGAACCCAAATTCGTCCCCAATGAAGCGGTAGAAATTACAGTCAGTCCCAGCCTGAAGGTAAGGATGCGCCTGGTGGATTGTGTCGGCTACCGGGTAGAAGGTGCCCTGGGTTACGAGGAAGAAGACGGCCCGCGCATGGTGCACACGCCCTGGTTTGAAGAGCCCATTCCCTTTCAGGAAGCAGCTGAGATCGGCACGCGCAAAGTTATTTCGGAACACTCTACCATTGGTCTGGTTGTAACCACCGACGGGACAATCACCGACATTCCCCGCCAGAACTATCTGGATGCCGAGGAAAGGGTCATTGAAGAACTTAAAGATATCAACCGTCCCTTCATCGTCCTGCTCAACACCATCAAGCCACAGGCCACAGAAACACTTGAGCTGGCCGAGGATCTGAGTAGTCGCTACGATGTACCCGTAATACCGGTGGACTGTGCGGAAATGAGTCATCAGGATGTTCTCTATATTCTGGAAAAAGCCCTCTACGAATTTCCGGTTAACGAAGTGACTATTGCCCTGCCCCGCTGGGTCGAGGAACTGGAGCGCCGCCACTGGCTGCGGGAAAAATTCGACCAGGCCGTACAGGATACCGTGCGGCATATCCGTCGCCTGCGGGACATCGACCATGCGGTGGAGAATCTGAGCGATTATGACTTTATTGAAAAAGTTCAGTTGCAGCACATGGATATGGGCACAGGCCGGGCGGATATCCATATAGTAGCCAGACCAGATCTGTTCTACCGGGTTCTGAGCGAAGAAACCGGTCTGTCCATACACGGCGAACACGAATTGTTCAGCATTGTTCGGGAACTGGCTGTAGCCAAACAAGAATATGACAAAGTGGCCTCGGCACTGGCCGAGGTACGGGAAACGGGTTATGGTGTGGTTACCCCCCGCCTGGACGAGATGAACCTGGAAGAACCCGAACTGATTCGCCAGGGCAACCGTTTTGGAGTCAAGTTAAAAGCCAGTGCTCCCTCTTTGCACATCATTCGGGCCAATATAACCACCGAGATTACCCCTATCATTGGCACGGAAAAGCAGTGTGAAGAGCTGGTCCGGTACATGCTCAACGAATTTGAAGAAAATCCGCAGAAGATCTGGTCCTCGGAAATCTTCGGCAAATCGCTTCACGACCTGGTGCGTGAGGGAATCCAGAATAAACTGCACCGTATGCCGGAAAATGTACAGGTTAAGCTGCAAGAAACCCTGCAACGCATTGTTAACGACGGCAACGGTGGGGTACTGTGTATTATCATCTAACCGGTCGGCTGACCGGTTTTTGTTTTCCACAAGATACCTGTTGCAAGGTAACGCACGGTATGCTAACATAAGAACTCCCGGCGCTCAGCAGCGCAGCAGCGCAGCCGGGTGAAGCAAGAAGCAAACAAAACTGGCATAAAAAAACACTTGCCAGGGCAGCATAAAATGTGCTAAGATTAAAAGCGTCGCTGCCGGAACAACAGCAGCGGCAACCATAAAAGTAAAACCGATCCTTGAAAACTGAACAGCGCAGGGTAAGAAATGGTCGTCAGTCATCGGACGTCGGACGTCAGAAAAACGGACGGCGAAAGGTGACTT
>NZ_JBRAJI010000052.1:0-16057 GCF_052744395.1 Desulfurispora sp.
CCCATGTGCAGGGCCAGGTCCAGCACCCGGTTGGAGTAGCCCCACTCGTTGTCGTACCAGGCCACCACTTTGACCAGGTTGCCCTCGATGACCATGGTGGAAAGGCCATCCACGATGGAAGAGTGTGGGTTACCCTTGAAGTCCACCGACACCAGCGGCAGATCGCAGAACTCCAGTATCCCCCGCAGCGGGCCGGCAGCTGCCTGCTGCAAAGCGGCGTTGACCTCCTCCCGGCTGGCCGGCTTTTGCAACTCGGCCACCAGGTCCACCACGGAAACATTGGGCGTGGGCACGCGCATAGCCATGCCGTTCAGTTTGCCAGCCAGTTCGGGCAGCACCAGGCCCACGGCCCGCGCCGCACCCGTGCTGGTAGGGATGATGGACAGGGCCGCTGCCCGGGCTCGCCGCAGGTCTTTGTGGGGCAGGTCCAGGATGCGCTGGTCGTTAGTGTAGGAGTGCACTGTGGTCATCAGGCCCCGCACAATGCCAAACTGTTCGTGCAGCACTTTGGCCACAGGAGCCAGGCAGTTGGTGGTGCAGGAAGCGTTGGAAACCACCTGGTGGCGCTGCGGGTCATAGGTATGCTCATTCACCCCCATGACAATGGTGGCATCCACCTCTTTGCCCGGCGCGGAGATGACCACCTTTTTCGCCCCGGCAGTTAAGTGCCCGGTTGCCGCCGCCCGGCTGGTAAAGCGCCCGGTGGATTCCACCACTATGTCCACGCCCAGTTCGGCCCAGGGCAGGGCGGCGGGGTCAGTGAGGGCGCAAACCTTGATCTCCTGCTCTCCTACTTGCAGAGCGCCCGCAGTAGCACTGACGGGGGTAGCCAGGAGGCCGTGCACCGAGTCGTAGCTGAGCAGGTGGGCCAGCGTGGCCGGATCGGTCAGGTCGTTGATGGCCACCAGCTGCACGGGTGAACCGGAACCCAGCAGCCCTCTTTGCAGCATGGCCCGGAAGACATTACGGCCAATGCGGCCAAAACCGTTAATGGCAATGCGAACAGACATATGGGCAACCTCCCTGTTTTCACTTGATTTTCGCACTGGTACCGGCGAGAGAATGTGAATATTTTCTCATTTTTCTTTGCCTTATTCCGGCCGGAGCAGCACCGACCCGGCCGGGTGATTTCTGTAATAATGTGCCGGGTTATATGTTTGGTTTCAGGGCCCGGGCCAGCAACTCCACCGGGTGACACACCCGCGCCCCGGTCAGGTGACCAATTTGCAGGGCACACATACCGCACTCGGTGACGGCCTCGCTCAGGGCCAATTGCTCCATAGCCTGGCGCACATTTTCCCCGATAGCCCGGCTGATGGGGTATTTCTCCTTTTTAAAGCCGTAGGTGCCAGCCAGACCACAGCATCCCGCCGCCAGATCCACCACCTCAAGTTCAGGGATCAGGGCCAGCACATCCAGGGAGGGAGAACCGCAGCCCAGGGCCCGCTGGTGGCAGGGCTGGTGATAGGCCAGCTTGAGGGGCAGCGGGTTCGGGTTCAGAGAAAAACGCCCCTGTTCTTTCAGTTCCAGCAGATAGCTAAAGACGTCTGTGATCTGTTCCGGCCGGCCAGCCAGGTCCAGGCCCAGCAATTCGCCGTACTTTTGGCTTAAGGTGAATAAACAGCTGGGACAGGTGGTGACCACCCGGTATCCTTGCTCCAGATAGGGTTTTAACCGGCGCAGGTTGGCCTCCCCGCGGGAGCGGGCGGTGTCATAGAGCCCGGCACTGATGGCCGGCAGGCCGCAGCAGGGGAATTCCTCCACCTGCACCTCCACCCCGCCGGCGGCCAGCACTTCCAGTACGGCCAGACCGATCTGGGGCTGATTGTAGTTGACAAAGCAGCCGGGATAATACAGCACTTTATCCTGGCCGGCAGCCGGACCAGACCCGGCGAGGACGCTGGCCCCGGATCTGGTCCGGCACCAGCGCCGGTAGAGCTGCCCAAAGGTTTGAGGCGCATAGCCGGGCAGGGGCAGGGCGGCACTCACCCCGGCCAGTTTTTCCCCGGCCGCCCGCAACCAGCTGCTCCGCCCCAGCCGGTTGATCAATCCGGGGGCCAGAGTAGCCAGGCGCCCGGCTACATCCGGGGTGGCCAGCAGGCGGTCGCGCAGGGGAGCGCCGTACCGGGCTACATACTGAGCTTTGGCCCGGCTGTTCATGGCGGCCACCGGCACCCCGGAGGGACAGACCACCTCACAGGTACGGCAGCCTGTACAGTAGACTATGGAGGGATGGATAGCAGCCGGCTCCATCAGGCGGAAACGCTCCAGATCCGGCCCATTTTGCTTGGGCCCGGCAAACCTGTCGGTGACCCGGCTCACCGGACAGTGCGCCAGGCAGATAGTGCATTTAATGCAGTTGTCCAAATCATAAGCATGGCTTCCTTGCGCCGCCGACCCGCCAGCACAGGTCGCCCCCGCGCTGCCTGCTGAAGCAGGCCGGGCAATGGACTCCGCGCCCGGCTCCGGATAATCCCTCTTGTCCATACCAGACATCCTAAACACCCCCTGCGGCCAGCTGGCCAGCCTTATACCCACTGCTCAGAGCTACCCCACCACCACATTTTTCCACTGGCCAGTTGCTGCCGGCTAAAATGGCCCCCGCCGCCAGCACATTTTCCAGACATACCCGGCCTTCTTCATCCACCGGCTGCAGTTTTTCATTCACCCGCAGGCCAAAGCTGTTAAAAGCGTGACCGTGCCGGTCCAGGAATTCCTCACAGGCCCAATCCCCGGGAGTAAATTTTACCGGTAGATTAAAAATGGTCTCCTCTACCTGACCGGGACCGGCCTTCAGTCCTCCCCCCAGGAAGGAGCCGCTGGCCAGCACACAGGCTTCGGCCAGCACACTAAGCCGCCCGCCCGGCCCGGCCAGCTGCACGGCCCGGCAGCGTTTCCCCTGCGACTCCAGTTCCACACCGCACACCATACTGCCGGAAAGCACTGTTACCCCCTGTCTTTTCAAATAGGTGAGCAGCGCTTCGCTCAGGCGCATACCGGGCAGGGCTGGCGGCAGTCCAGCCACCTCGTAGACCGGACTGCCCAGCAATGCGGCCAGGCTTTCCCGCACCTGCCGGTGTCTGGCCCGCCCCAGCACGGGCGGCACCAGCACCAGTGTACCGGGCGTCAGATGCGGTCTGATCTGGGCGACTACTTCTTCCAGCACCCCCGGCTGCTCCAGGCGCCCGGCCAGGGTCACCGCGTTCATCTCTCGACCACCCAGGCGCACCGCGCAGGTATCCAGTTGTACACCGGGCGACAGGCACCCGCATTTTTGTAAGTTGACCGCCATTACGGCAGGGTAAAAGTCTTTCAGTTCGGCAAAACCTACTAACAAAATGCGCACCACCTGCTGCAGGCCGGTCACGGCCATGCTCTCAGGCACCAGATAGGTGGGGCGCAGCGTGCCCAGGGCCGTGGGCACCAGCCAGTTGCCCCGGCCGTTGGACAGATAGGGCAGCCCGGCCGAGCGGGTGAGCGCCTGAAAATATGCCAGACTTTCCTCCAGCACATCAAAGGTTCTGGCATAGGGGTGTTCTTGATTTCGTTCCACCAGACGGGCGATCTCCAGCCGGGGACTGATAGCGGAATCTTCCGGTTTGTCCAGGCTGTAGCCCCACAGATCTATGCCGCCCGAGGAAAGGGTCAGGCTGCCCGCCCCCTTGCCCACCAGCAGCACTTTTTTACCCAGTTCCGCCGCCCGGGCGGCGGCCACCACACCGGCCAGTCCCAGGCCGATAACCATTATATCGGTCTTTTTGCTGTTCATAACATTCTCTCCATCCCGAACAGTGCGCTATAAATGGCTGTGGATAGCTGGGCCTCACGCAGTTGCTGGCCCCAGAGCACGGGGCGCATTCCTTTCCAGCGCTTTTGCAAAAAATCGGCCAGATACTGGCGGTGGTCGGCAGCAAAGCGCGGGTAGCGGCTCAATAGGCCCAGGCTGCGGTAGCTGCAAAAGGTACCCTGGCAGGTGCCCATGCCCAGGCGGGTCTTGCGCCGCACATCGCCCAGGGTAAAGGTGGTGTCGGCCGCCAGGGCCTGCTCCACCTCGGCCTGGCTGACCAGTTCGCACTCGCACAGAATACGGGCCTGCTCGGGCTTTTGCTCGGCCCGGGCCACCACAGCGGCAAAATCATCCCCCAGCCTTTCGGCCGCCTTGTGCGCCGCCGCCACTCCGAAAACTTTTCTGCCCCGCTCCAGCCACTCGGGCGATAGCGGAGCAAACAGCGGCTCGCCGGCCGTGCGGCAGGGGCGGCTTATGCCCAGTTTGCCGGCCGCCAGGTCCGCGGCCTTTTCGGCCATCAGCCGGAAGGTGGTGAACTTGCCGCCCACAATGCTGATCATCCCTTCCAAGCCGTCCCGCTGCCGGTGGTCCAGCAGGGCATAGTTGCGGCTGACCGAACGGCCGCTGCCCGCCAGCGGCGCCTCCTGGTACAGCGGCCGCACCCCGGCAAAGGCCCGAATCAGCCGGTACTTGTCCAGATCGGGCACCACTTCCCGTCCAATGGCCAGCAAATCCAGCACCTCTTTTTGCTGCGGCCGGTTTTCCGCCGGGTTTTCCACCGGCAACGAGGTAGTGCCTAAAATGGTGATGGGACCGTGCGGCACAAAAATATCTCCGTCCCCGGGCGGCCGCAGGCGGTTTACCACCTGCGGCACCAGGCGGTGGTTGAAGGCAATCAGCGTGCCTTTGTCTTTAATTACTCCCACTTCCAGCCCGGCCAGGGCGGCTACTTCCCCGGCCCAGGGGCCGGCGGCATTGATCAGCACCTGGCACTCAATGTGGTACTGCTCCCCGGTTAAAACATTCTCCGCCCGCACACCGGTGACACAGCCATTTTGCTGCTCAATGGCCTTCAGGCGGGTGTAAGTAAGCGCCCGCGCCCCGTAGCGGCGGGCCGAGTGCAGATTGCTCCAGACCACCCGGAAGCCGTCCACAGCGCAGTCGGGTACGGCAAAGGCGCGCGTGACCCGGGGGCTCAAAGCCGGGTTCTGACGCCGCACTGCCGCCGGGTCCACTTCCTCAACTTCGATACCGGCCTGGCGGCAGGCGCTCTCCCATTCCTCCGCATAGGCCGGGTCGTCTTCCGGCAGCTGTACAAACAGCCCACCGGTGATTTCCACACAGTTGGGGGCGATACGGCGCAGAATCATGTTTTCTTCAATACACTCGCGGGCCGCAGCCGCATCTTTTACCGCATAACGGCAGCCGCTGTGCAAAAGGCCGTGGAAGCGGGAGCTGGTGCCATGGGCCAGATCCCCCTGCTCAACCAGCAGGGCGGTGATCCCCCGCATGGCCAGATCGCGCAGAATGCCGGTACCGGTAGCACCACCGCCCACTACCACCGCCTGCACACTGAGTTTCTGCATGGTTTATTCCTCCGTGGCCAGTTCTATCAATCCCGTCAGATCATCAACTCAACAGCCAAACCAATTATGAATGTAAATCATACCTGCAGGAGAAATACGGTTTACCCCGGCTCCAGACCGCCCCTCCCGGCCTGACGTCTTCAAGACTACGTCAGACAACTGGGAAAAGCCGCACAATACAGGATCAGCATATTCTCCTGGTACTGTGCGGCTTCTCCTCATCTCATGCCGACAAATTGCTTCATCAAATTGTCCCAGCCTTGCCTGCCGGACACACCGCGCATCATTACTCCTCGGCCCAGTCCATGGCCCGGCGCACGGCTTTCTGCCAGCCCCTGTAGAGCTTTTCGCGCTGCTCCGCGGCCATTTGCGGGGCAAAGCGGCTGTCCAGCTTCCAGCGGCTGGCCAGTTCCTCCTTGCTCTGCCAGAAGCCCACAGCCAGACCGGCCAGGTAGGCGGCTCCCAGGGCGGTGGTTTCAATCACCTGCGGCCGCTCCACCGGCACACCCAGAATGTCGGCCTGGAACTGCATGAGCAGGTTGTTGGCCACGGCACCGCCGTCCACCTTCAGAGCGGTAAGCCGGATGCCCGAGTCGGCCTCCATGGCTCCCAGCACATCGCGGGTCTGATAGGCCAGGGATTCCAGGGCGGCACGAATGAGGTGATATTTGGTCGTACCGCGGGTCAGGCCCACAATGGCGCCGCGGGCCCGCATATCCCAGTAGGGGGCACCCAGACCTACAAAAGCGGGTACCAGATATACCCCATCGGTATCCTGCACCTTTCCGGCAAAATACTCCGAGTCGGGCGCGGCTTCTACCAGCTTGAGACCGTCGCGCAGCCACTGGATAGCCGCCCCGGCAATGAAAATGCTGCCCTCCAGGGCGTATTCCACCTTGCCGTCAATGCCCCAGGCAATGGTGGTCAGCAGGCCGTTTTGCGAATCATACAGCTTTTCACCCGTGTTCATGAGCATGAAGCAGCCCGTGCCATAGGTGTTCTTGGCCATGCCGGGCTGGTAGCAGGCCTGGCCGAAGAGCGCCGCCTGCTGGTCGCCGGCCACACCGGCAATGGGCACAGCGTAGCCCAGGAACTGCTCGGGATCGGTATAGCCGTAAACCTGGCTGGAAGGTTTGACCTCGGGCAGCAGGGAGGCCGGGATATTCAACTCGCGCAAAATCTCTTCGTCCCACTTCAGCTCGCGAATATTGTAGAGCAGAGTGCGGGAAGCGTTGGAATAATCGGTTACATGCACCCTGCCGCCGGTGAGCTTCCAGATCAGCCAGGTGTCCATGGTGCCAAAGAGCAGTTCGCCTTTTTCCGCCCGCTCCCGGGCCCCCGGTACATTGTCCAGGATCCACTTCACCTTGGTGCCCGAGAAGTAGGCGTCCAGCACCAGACCGGTCTTGTGGCGGAAAGTGTCCGCCAGGCCCTTGGCCTTCAATTCGTCACAAATGCCGGCCGTGCGACGGCACTGCCAGACGATGGCGTTGTACACGGGCTGCCCGGTGTTTTTGTCCCAAACCACAGTGGTCTCCCGCTGGTTGGTAATGCCAATGGCGGCAATTTCCTCAGGACTTACACGCGTCTTGGCCACCACTTCAGCAATCACGCCGTACTGGGTGCTCCAGATTTCCTCGGCATTGTGCTCCACCCAGCCCGCTTTGGGATAAATCTGGGTGAACTCTTTCTGGGCCACGCCCACGATGTTGCTGTCCTTGTCAAACAGGATGGCCCGGCAGCTGGTGGTACCCTGGTCCAGAGCCAGCACGTACTTTTTATCCATAAAAATAGCCCTCCCGGAAGTGGTATAATGCATTTCGGTATTGTACAACCCGATGGAATCCCCATCATTTTGTTGATTACAGGGAGGCTGTTCCCGCCATGGCCTGAGCTGCACGCAATAACCAGACCACTGCTTGATCATTGCCCGGTTTGAACAGTATTGTAATGCCAGATTTATTGCCGGATGTCCTGCACCATCCACCACTGGCAGAAACAGCACCTGTAAACTCAGATCCGGATTATGCGTAAGGCCGCCAAGCCCCGGCTTTTATACCAGCCCGACAGCTTTGCTGACAATGGCGCCCAGCAGGCCACCGAGCACGGGTCCCACCACCGGCACCCAGGCGTAGCCCCAGTCCGAATCGCCCTTGCCGGCAATGGGCAGCACAAAATGGGCGATGCGCGGGCCCAGGTCGCGGGCCGGGTTGATGGCGTAACCGGTGGGACCGCCAAGGGAGAGACCAATCGCTACGATAAACATGCCAACTATAAATGGGTTGAGACCTTCGGTAAATTTGTTGGCGCCCAGGGCCATAATGCCCAGCACCAGGATGAAGGTACCGATAATCTCACTGAGCAAGTTGGCCGGCAGATTGCGGATGGCCGGACCGGTAGAGAACACCGCCAGCTTGGCCCCCGGGTCGTCACTGGCCGCCCAGTGCGGCAGGTAGTGCAGCCAGACAATTAGCGCCCCCAGGAAAGCACCGATGAACTGGGCCAGGATGTAAGCAGGCACATTGCTCCAGGGGAATTTGCCCAGATAGGCCAGAGCAATGGTCACCGCCGGGTTGAGGTGCGCTCCGCTGAAGGGACCGGCCGCATAAACCGCCATAGCCACACCCAGACCCCAGCCAAAGGTGATCACAATCCAGCCGCTATTTTCCGATTTGCTCTTTTTCAGTACACAGCCGGCCACCACACCGCCGCCGAAAATAATGATCAACATGGTACCGATAACTTCCGCCAGAAATGGCGTCATAAGTACTCCCCCTTCAATACCTCTGTAAAGAAAAATTACTGCTTAATAGAAAATTTGTGCTCACCCTGTATGCTCTTTTTTACCCCTGTAGCCGGATCAGTCCGGCAACTCTTCACCGCTTTTAACCCTTGACCTGTCTGTGACTTTTTGTCCCCCTGCATCACCTGCCTGACATAAAAATAGACCTATCATGGCAACCAGGGGGCTACCACAACAGGCCTTCTCCTTTTCTCCCGGCCAGGTAAAGGAGTAAAAACAAAAAACCCTAAAAACAGACAGCCTGTAAAACCAGCAGCCATCTGACCAGGGTCTTTCTCCAGCACTCCCGCCGCAGTATCAAGTTTTTGCTCTTGCCTGAAATATTGCTCACTTATTAATTGTATATTAACTGATTTTTAAACGTCTGTCAATCGCAAAATTTTGCTTATTTTCAGCTTTCGCTCATAAATTTCCCGCTGCAGCCAGTCTGCTGCCGGCCGCAGCTTCTTCAGGGCCGCAGCACGGCGCTAGCCTGCCAGATCTGGCGGCGGCTGGTGGAAATGGCATCAAAACCTTTTTCCAAAGCCTCCCGGGCATCTTCAGCCGTGCGCAGGAGCCCCCCGCCCAGCACGGGCACGCCCAGCTCCTTTTTAATTTCTGACACCACATAGGCGGGCACAGTAGCCGGCAAGACCTCCACCGCATCCGGCAAAGCCTGACCGACAGCCACTTTCAGGGCCGTGCGCAGCGATTCGGAATCCACAATGAAAAACCGCTGCACCACATACAGGCCCAGCTCCCGGGACTGCCTGGCCAAAGCGGCCCGGGTGGTCACTATGCCCTGAGCTCCCATGCGCCGGAGCAAACAGGCGCCGGCCGCATCTTTGCCCACACCTTCCAGCAAATCAATATGCACCAGCAGTACCCGCCCCGCTTCGCGCACTTTTTTGGCCAGAGGCGGCAAAAAGTTAACATCCCCCCCCAGCAAAAAAACCGCCTTAATATGCGGGTAATGCAGCACTTCGTCCAGGTCGTCCGGTCGGCGAATGGCCGCACCGATCTTTTCCCCGCCCATAGCTCCGGTCAAAAAGCCTTCCTTCAACTCACTCACCCCGGCTTTGATCTGGTCCGGTCAGCTCTGCCCATGGCTCCGGTACACCTCTCTTACTATATCATAATTTTCCTCCCGGGCCGGCACAAAATGCTCTATACCACCATGCGTTAAATTTTCTAACCAAACCTCCGCCGCGCCAACAAATACAAAACCCCCTTTCGGGATTCCGCACAAGCGGCATCCTTACAGGGGGCTTCTCCCAAACTCCTGGCCGGACCGTATCAAATTTTATGGTAAATTCAGCTGATAATTCTTAATCTTATTTTAACCATTTTTAAGCATTTGGCAAGATATTGGGCCAAGTTTTTATCTTTTTCTACACGCCCGCCCACACCCGACCGGCTTTTCTAAACCTTCCACACCGCCACGGCAGCGCGCAGTTCCCGGGAAACCCGCTCCAGCTCCTGGGTGGCAGCAGCAATGGTCTGGCCACACTGCTGCTGCTCCTGCAGCACGCCTTCCGCGGTCGCCACATTGCCGGTGCCGCTCTGGGCCGTATCAGCCAGGCGCTGCACCAGATCGCCCAGTTGCTGCACCGCCTCGGAGATATGGCTGAAGCTGGCGCTCACCTGCTGCACCCGGCCGTGGCTGCCCAGCACCTGCTCGGCGCCCTTGCCCATGGCCGCGGCCGCCCGGGCACAGCCCGCCTGGATCTGGTGCACCACCGCCGTCACCTGACCGGCCACCCGGGCCGATTCATCGGCCAGCTGGCGCACCTCCTGGGCCACAATGCTGAAACCCCGCCCGTGCTCACCAGCCCGGGCCGCCTCAATGGCCGCATTAAGGGCCAGCAGGCCGGTCTGAGAGGCCACATTGACAATCATTTCCGCCAGTTGTCCAATACCTGTGGCCAGGTTGTTCAGCTCCTCTACAGCCTGCCGGGCCTCCACCGCCGTCCGGCTCATCATATCAATCTCCGACATGATTTGCTGCGCTCCCTGCCCGCCGCTGGCCGCCATACCGGTCACCTCGCCGGCAAAGGCGGCCGCATTCTGTACACTGGCCGAAACCTGGCTGAGGGCTTCGGTCACCTGCTCCACCGCCCGGCCCAGCTGCTCCTGCTGCGCAGTATTGGTCTGCACCACATGGGCCAGAGCCAGCACGGCCTCGTCCACCGCCTGCACCTGGCGCACCACGGCGGCGAAAAACTCCTGCAGGCGCGCCACAAAATCATTGAAAGCCACCGCCAGGATGGCTATTTCGTCCGTGCCAATTACCGGCACGCGCAGCGAAAGATCCCGCGCCTGCTGCAGTTCCACAAACTTGTCCGCAGTAAAGCGCACCTTGCGCAGCACATCCACGCGCAAGAAAACCCATCCCAGCAAAGTAACCAGAAGCAGGAAGAGCAGATGGACCAAATGCTGCCAGGCCGGAATATTTTTATGGGTCAAACCAATATACAAACTGCCCAGGGTCAAGGCCGGTACAATCAGGTTGTTTACAGTAAACTTGAAGCCCAGGCTAACCCCCGAGCGGGACTTGACTTTAATTTTTAAGTACGGCACGGGCTCGCCCACCGGGCGGGTGAGAAAGAGCTGGGTAAAAAGCGCTCCCTGGGGATAGCCCAGCACCACCAGCAGCAGCACCTGCCACCAGGGAGCCGGAGCACCGGCCACATCCAGAAACCATACCACCAGTCCGGCAAAGATCAGCAAAAAAACCACGCAAAATGCCGTCATGCGCTTGCCATAAGCGGTAATCACCCGGTAGGCCTGCCCGGCCAGCTCTTCATTCTCCAGATCGGCCAGGGCCCGGACCACGGTACGGTAAACTCCATCGCTCCAGAGCAAATAAACCGCAATGTAGCCCAGTAAAAAGGCCCACAGCACCGGCCAGAGCCAGAAACGACCGGCCAGAGCCGGCGGCAGCACTCCGGACAGCCACACATTCAGCCCGGCCGTGATCAACGCGGGCAGCAGCATGACAGGCACGCCCAGCAAAAGCGCCCGGCGGGAAAAATAACGCAGGGTGACGGTCATAAAAACCTCCTCCTTAATTCTTTACTAGGTTCCCTACATACCCTGATAATGACTAAACATTCATTCATTTAGCTGCATTGAAGTTATTAATACGCTGTATACAGAACAATCCCTTTTTTAAAATCAGTATTTTCTGTATTTTTAGCAACAATCTCCGCCCTGTACATTAAGCCCAACCAGTTACCTAATAAATTTTCCATAAAATCATCTGGTTAAACTATCTGTTATAATTTAAAATGATTAATAGACCATAATTTGTCGCAAATAAGGGGGCTTAACCACCATGCGCAGTATTCGCTGGCAAATAACCCTGTTTGTCCTGCTGTTCACCTTGCTGCCCCTGGCGGTCTCGGGCTTTTTGGCCTACCGCGCCGCCAGCCAGATGGCCGTGCAGGCCGCCCAGGAACGCATGGCCGATGCTTCCCGGGTTAACCGGCGCGCTTTAAACCGCAGCCAGAATGAGCTGGCCATGCTGGCCCAAATGCTCAGCCAGAGCCGCCCGCTGGCCCAGGCCCTGCAAAAAGGCGACCGGGCCGCCCTGCAGGCCCTGCTGGAGCCGGCCTTCCAAAACGCCAGCAAAAACATCCCTATAAACACCCTGGAGGTTACTGATGCCGGGGGCACCGTGCTCATGCGCGGCCACAAGCCGGAAAAATTCGGCGATAATAAAAAAGACCATGAACAGATCTCCCGGGCCCTAAGTGGACAGGTAGTGAGCGGCCTGACCATCAGCCAAACCACGGGCGAGGCCGCCCTGGATGCCGTCTACCCGGTACTGCTGGACGGGCAGCTAGTGGGGACAGTGAAGGCCGGACTGTACATCAATGACCAGCTGGCCGACTTCCTGGGCAAAACCACGGGTGCCGATGTGCTTTTCTTCTATAATTTTGGCGGCCGTTATTTACTGAAAGGCCACACCGCCCTGCCGGAAGACAGCATCTTCCAAAAGCAGGGGGAACAGGTGGAATTGACTGATACCCGGTTAATCAACCAGCTGGTGCAAAACAAGGATAAAGGAGAGCATATTACCCACACCCGGCTAAAAATTCACGGCCTGGAGCACCATGTGGCCTTTGCCCCGCTGGCCGATGCCGGCGGCCAGGTGCGCGGCATGGTCGCCGTGGCTGTGGAGGTGGCCTCACTGGAACAGTCGGCCACTAAAATGCGCCGGGGCCTGCTGGCCAACACCGTCCTGGCCGGTCTGCTGGCCGCCCTGCTGGCCCTGTGGTACGCCGGTCGCCTGGCCCGTCCCATCATCCAGGTAGCCGGCGCCCACCGCCAGCTGGCCGCCGGCAATCTGAACGTGCAATTGGAGCTGTCCCGCCGGGATGAAATCGGCCAAACTGCGCTCTCCCTGAATGAGCTGGCGGCCAGCTTCCGCCACATTCTGGGTGAACTGAGCGCGGCCGCGGAAAAGGTGGCCCATGTGGCCGAAGATCTGAGCAATAACGCCCAGCAGACCACCGCCGCCGCCACGGCCACGGCCTCCAACATGACCCAGGTGGCCTCCAGCGCTGAACAGGTCGCTGAAAATGCCCGGGCAGTAGCGGCCGAAGCCGCCGGCGCCGCGGCGGCGGCCGAACAGGGCCGCCGCCAGCTGAACGAGGTGGAAGGACAGATGGACCAGGTCAGCCAAGCCGCCGACAGTGCCGCCGCCGCTCTGCGCCAGCTGACCGGAGTAACCCAGACCATCGGGGAAATGGTGGAGATCATCACGGGCATTGCCGAGCAGACCAACCTGCTGGCCCTCAACGCGGCCATTGAGGCGGCCCGGGCCGGTGAGCACGGGCGGGGCTTTGCCGTGGTAGCCGAAGAAGTGCGGGTGCTGGCCGAGCGTTCAGCCCAGGCCGCCCGCCAGATCATGGAGCAGACCCAGGCCATTAACCAGAGCGCTAGCCGGGCTTTGAGCAGTATGGAAGAAAACATCACTCAAATTGCCGGCGGCGTGCGCCAGGTGGCCGATTCGGGCCGGGTGTTTGCCGGCATCATTGAAACCGTGGAAAAACTGCACGGCCGGGTGGACGAAGTAGCCCGCGCCGCCGAGGAAATTTCCGCCGCGGTGCAAAACGCCGCCGCCGCCACCCAGCAGCAAACGGCAGCCATGCAGGAAGTGGCCTCCACCACCCAGGAGCTGCACGTGCTGGCGGAAAACCTGGAAAAGCTGGCCGGACGCTTTAAGGCAGATCAAGAACGGCTATAAAAACAATACCCGGGTACAGCAGGAGGGGACGGCCAGCCGCCGTCCCCTCTAATATGGAATCAGTCCGCACTCCTCCAGCAATTCCTGACCCTGCTTGCTCAAGATCAGACCCAGAAAAACTCCGGCCAGAGCGGGGTTGGCCGCGTTCCTAGGGATGGCAATGGCAAATTCAATGGGCGCACCGGAAATGGTCATCATCTCGCCGGAATTTTTCCCCGGCAGGCTGACAGTGGCCCGGCTGTAATACGAGGCATGGGCGGGATGAGAGAGGTTGATTTTCTCCGGCAAAGCAAGATACCTTACGCCGAACTGGCTGGCCACACAGCGATAGACAAAGGCATAATCCAGCTTACCCACCAGCACATCGGCGGCCAGGTCATAGGACTTGGGGTAGATGAAATCCCCCCGGCACTTTTGATCCAATTTGACAAATAATCCGGAGTGCCCGTAATACTCCTCGGCCAACTGCCAGACCATCAAAGTGCGGTAGCCACAGGGATCCAGGTCCTGGTTGGAGCGGCCAAAGGTGACTTCCTCCCGGAGCAGGATATCAAACCAGTTTTGCGCATTGATTTCCCCGCCACCTCTGGAAAACTCGTTACAGGCCAGCACAATCTGGTCGTTGGCAAAGATATAATACCTGTCCACATACTCGGGCACCAGAAACTCTTCAAACAGCATGGGGTCGGCCAACGCCAGCACGTCCACCACTCTACCCTCCCGCACCTGCCGGGCACAGGCCCGGGAACCATGAGACTCCAGAACAATTTCCAGTTCAGGATGGGTTTGCTGCAAAAGCCGGGCACATTCCACCACCGGTTTGCGCAGGGCACCGGCATGTAGTATTTTCAATGTACGCCGGTTACTCAACTCCCCTCACCTCCCGCCGGTATTCCTCCAAAAATGCCTGCATTCTGGTAACTTTAGCGGTAATCAGCTGTACACAGTAGTCCAACGCCTGATACCCCACCGGGCTCAAACGGTAGGCCCGCCGGGCCGGGCCAGTGTGCTCGGTGTCCCACTGCGAAACCACCAGGCCGTCTTCTTCCATCCGGCGCAGGTTACGGTAAATAGTGGCGGGATCCGCCTCAATTTCCGCAAAACCGGCCTGGTTGATCTTCTGGATTAATTCATAGCCGTGGGAGGGTTTTTGGGCCAGAAAAAAGAGCAGGGCCGGGACCAGCATTTTGTCAATGCGCCCGGCAAGATAAGCAAAAGCAGTGTTTGGCGGTTGTTCCTTCACCCGGTTTCACCTCAAGTCCCTGTTCATTGCGCGAGGCAATTAAAAGAAATACTGTCCAATATAGTTTAAGGCCAGGAAGAGAACCAGGACGGTAAGGATGGCTTTAATCACCTTGTCCGGCAAAAACTTCTGAATGCGGGCCCCCACATAGGTGCCCAGCAGGCCCCCTACACCAAACAGAGCGCCCAGCAGCCAGTCCGGAGCTACCGCCGCCCCGCTGGCAATGCTGCTGGCCGCCAGAATGTGGTAGTAGATCACCCCGGCTATAGAGGTGATGAAGGTACCAGCCAGCGCCGCGCCGGCCACGGTATATACGGGCAGCCCCAGTACCGACACACAAAAAGGGGCAATGATAGCCCCGCCGCCAATGCCGTAAATACCCCCAATCAATCCCACCGCCAGGGCCAGCAGCAAAATAGACAGGGTACCGAAAGAATAGGTTTCCCCCCAGAATTCGTACTCAATCCTGCGCAGGGAAACCGATTTGGTCTTCACCACCGCTTCGGCAGGCAGACCGGCCGCCAGGCGTCTGGAGCTTTCTTCTTTCAGCCTGGCCACCTGTTCGGCAAACTTTTTCTGCATCATGGCGTTCTGCTCCTGCACCTTTTTATTCCAGCCCAGCACTTCGGACAGCAAGCGGTAGCCCAGGTACAGGAGCACACAGCCCACAAAGAGCTTGAAGGTTTTGGGGTTGGGCATGTACAGGATGCGGATCCAGGCCCCGATAAACACCCCCGGCAGGGTGCCGATAACCACGGTCCAGGTCAGGGGCCAGGCCATGCGGCCTTCTTTAATGTAGCGGTACAGGCCGCCCGGAATGGCCACAATGTTGTAAATAAGGTTGGTAGGACTGACCGAGGGGCTGGTATAATGCAGCACACTGACCTGAAAGGGCAGCAGCAAAAAGGCCCCGGAAACACCGGCCGAAGCCGTCAGGGAGGAGACCAGGAAGGCCACCAGCGGCGGGATAAAGGGCAGCACATCCACCCCGGAAACCGGAAAATGCATAAACCCACTCCTTTCACCATACCTGTAAACCTGTAAAACGCAACTCCGGTATTCTCATAAATGTTGCCACTGTCAATCAGGAAAAGTTGGTTGCAGGCTGCTTATACAGATTGGCGTGCTATCACCCCACTTATAAGTGCACCGTGCATATATATTTATATTAATAATACATTTGATGCTAAAACATGTCAACTATTTATGTGAAGCCTCTCCCGCCTACGCATCGCTAAGAGGCGAGAGCTTCCTGGTTCATTGACCGCAGCCACACGGGTCTTACGCAATCTCCGCAGGCGTAAATTCGGGTGCTTCCAGCCCTACTTACACTGCAAATCTTAGCTAGCCCTTTGCAGGATGACCATTGCCGAAACCACATCCCGGTCTGCGACCAGTCCACATT
>NZ_JBRAJI010000053.1:0-15837 GCF_052744395.1 Desulfurispora sp.
CGGCCCCGCGGGTAGCGCGGGCCGGGGTGGTGCTGTTTTACGCGGGTTAACGGCCCCCCCCGCCGGCCGCGCTCTGGGGGCTGTTGCCCAGCCTGTGGGGCGGCGGGCCGGGGGGAGAAGCCCGGGAGCGCCGGCCGGTGGCAGAGGCTCCTGCGGGGCGGGACAGGGCAGTTGGTACGGCAGGGCGGAGCCGGGAAAACGGCGGTGCGGTGGGGGAAAGCGGGACGGCAGCTGGTGCCGCCCGGTCCGAAACGGCGCCCGTCCGGCGGCCGGGCGGCAGAAACCGGGTGCTTTTTTGGGATCCCCGCCTGGCGGGTGAGACGGGTAATAATCGGCAGGGATAATGAGCAAACTACCCCCGGAAAAACTTTACCGGGGGTGTTTGTTTTTATTGATCGATAACTTGCCAGCCCTGCTCATTGCTGCTGCATCCGGCGTGCTGATGGCCTGGCAGGGTACTTTTAACGCCGTGCTGGGCAAGAAAATTGGCCTTTTGGAGACCACTTTAGTGGTGCATGTCACCGGTCTTGTGCTGGTCAGCCTGCTTTTGTTCGTCCTGCGGCTGGGCAGTGGCCGGTTGGCCCTGCTCTGCACCGCGCCCTGGTACACCCTGCTGGGCGGTGTACTGGGGGTGGGCATAGTTTACCTGGTGGCTTTAAGCATCCCCCGGGTGGGGGTGGCGCCGGCCACCACGGCCATTATTCTGGGCCAGGTGTTTACAGCCGGTCTGATCGACCATTTCGGTTTTTGCGGTGTGGACAGGCTGACCTTTTCCTGGTGCCGCATCGTGGGAACACTGCTCATGGCCCTGGGGGCGTACTTTTTGCTGCGCAAATAGGATTCAGGGCAGCCGGATTTGCTGTCCGGGATAGATTAAATGCGGGCTGGCCAGCTGGTTTAAAGCTAAGAGCTGCTCCAGTTTGACGCCGTAACGGCGGGCGATCAGCCAGAGTGTATCTCCCGGCCGGACCAGGTGATAGCGTTCGGCAGCAGGGGCGGCTGCCGGGGCGGGTTCGGGCAGGGAGCTATCCCGGGGTGGGGTGTCCGGGGGCGGCGCGGACTGTGGCGGGGCCGGAGGTAGGCCGGCGCCTGGCTGGGCCGGCTGCGGGTCAAGCGAAACTTTCTCCGGTGTATTGGTGCGCTCCTCGGCCACAATGAGCACCGGGGTACCCACGGGCACCCGGGGAAAGAGGGCCTCGATGTCCCGGTTGTGCATGCGGATGCACCCTTTGGAGGCCATGGTGCCGATGGAGGCCGGATTGTTGGTGCCGTGGATGCCGTAATTGCCTCCGGGGATGCTCAGCCCCATCCAGCGGCTGCCCAGCACACCGCCGGGATTGACCACCTTGTTCACGATCTTGTACTGGCCCGTGGGGGTGGGGGTAGAGGGTTTGCCCACGGCTACCGGGTAGGTGGCGGACAGGCGTCCGCCGGTAAAATATTGCAGTTGCCGGCTGCGGGTATTGATCAAAAGGTATGTGCCGCTCATACAATCATCTCCTGACAGGCAAGGTGTGTCCGGCAGATGGCCGGGCGTGCAGCACGTTTATTATATGTGCGGGCCGGTGGTCCGGTTACCGCTTGTCGGCGGTTTTATTTTCTGGTAAGATGCTGCATATGGATGAGAGTATGAACAGTTGACCAACTGGCTGGCGGAAAAGCCGGCTCCATGGAAAAAACTTTGTCTGGGAAGGTGATCCAGCGTGGCCGGTAAAGAAATGGTTTGCCGCCAGGAAAAAAACCTGGCCGGCTGCACCTGCACTTACAGTGCCTGCAACAAACGGGGCCTTTGCTGTGAATGTGTGGCCTACCACCGCAAGAACGGAGAGATACCGGGCTGCTTTTTCCCGCCCGCAGCCGAGCGGACCTACGACCGCTCCATCCAGGCGTTCATCCGCGCTCACAGCAAAGCGTAAAAGCGGCCCGGCTAAAGGGCCGCTTTTTGGCATATAGTAAGGGTGAGGCCCTGGGCTCAGGTGCGGGGCGCAAAGGTGTGGCAGGCGGTCTCATCACTGCAGGTGGGGCGTTTGGTGCGGCTGGACATCACTTCAATGCTTCCGGCGTGGCAGATGAAGTCGCGGTTGTGCTTGCATTCTTCCACTTTGCATTTGATCTGACCGGCCATATTGGCTCCCTCCTTTGAATAAATTTTGTTTCATAATTAGCCTTTACCGCCGGGGCGACCAGTATGCCGGCAGGTTTTTGCCGGCCGGCGGCCAATATTTACATCAGGAGAGAATCTATGCAGGTTACTGCCTTTGCCAAGATCAACCTGGGCCTGGCCGTGCTGGGATGCCGGGCCGACGGTTATCATGAAGTGGACATGGTCATGCAGGCCGTCAGCCTGGGCGATGTGCTCACCCTGGAGCTGGCGGAAACCATTTGTGTGGAGGTAAACTGCCCGGAACTGGCGGGCGGGCCGGACAACCTGGCCTACCGGGCCGCCGCCCTGCTGCAGAAGGTGACCGGTCAGCGCCGGGGGGTGCGCATATACATAGAAAAAAACATCCCCCTGGCGGCCGGGCTGGCCGGCGGTTCGGCCGACGCCGCGGCAGTGCTGCGGGGCCTGAACCAGCTCTGGGATCTGGGCCTTTCTTTGGGCGAACTGATGGAACTGGGCGCCGCCCTGGGGTCCGATGTGCCTTTTGGCCTGGTGGGAGGCACGGCCCGGGCCCGCGGCCGGGGCGAGGTGGTGGAGCCGCTGCCGGCGCTGGTTGGCCGGGGTGTGGTGCTGGTTAAACCGGCCTTTGGCGTGTCCACCCCCCGCGTTTACCGCCTGCACGACCAGTTGCCGCCCCGCCCGCCGGGCGAGCTGGCACCGCTGCTGGCGGCTCTGGAGCAGGGTGACTGGGCCGGTCTCTGTGCCGCCCTGGTCAACGACCTGGAGCGGGCCACCTTTACCCTGCACCCGGAGCTGGCCGCCATCAAGCAGGCGCTGCAGGAGGCCGGTGCGTCCGGTGTGCTCATGTCGGGCAGCGGCCCCACGGTGTTCGGCCTGTGCGCCGATGAGCCGGCGGCCCGGCGGGTGGCGGCCGGGCTGGACCTGGCAGGCTGCCGGGTGGATGTGGCGGTGACTTTGTAAAAATAAGGCCGGATATGTATATTTAACCTGAAAAACGGGGAGGTATGTACTGGTGACCGAACCCAGACTGGTGCCCATCAAACTGGACAATTACAAGCCGCTGCGCGAGATGGTCTTTGAATCGCTCCGGGAAGCCATTATCCAGGGGCGCCTTAAACCCGGCGAGCGGCTGATGGAGATACAGCTGGCCGAGGAAATGGGCGTCAGCCGCACGCCGGTACGGGAAGCCATCCGCAAGCTGGAGCTGGAAGGTTTTGTGGTGATGGTGCCGCGCAAAGGGGCCTATGTGGCGGGCATATCGGTGAAAGACATCGTGGACGTGTTTGAAGTGCGGGCGGCGCTGGAGGCGCTGGCGGCCGGGCTGGCCGCCGAGCGGGCCACCGAGGAGGAACTGGAGGAGCTGGAGCGCTCACTGGTACAGATTTCCGAGGTTACCGGCCGGGAAGACATCGACGCCCTGGTGGAAACCGACATCAATTTTCATGAATTGATCTACAGGGCCTGCCGCAATGAGCGCCTGGTGCAAATTCTGACCCATTTGAAAGAGCAAATCACCCGTTTTCGCACCACTTCACTGTCCCAGCCGGGGCGCTCCAAACACGCGGTGGAGGAACACCGCAAAATTGTGGAGGCCATCAGCGACCGCAATGTGGAACTGGCCAGCACTCTGGCCAGGGAGCATATTGAAAATGCCGAACAAAGTCTGTTAAATGTTCTGCAGGGGGAGAGCAATTGATGCTGTCTGCACTGGTGCTGGCCGGCAGTTTGAACCGGGGGCGGCTGAGAGAGTGCAGCCGTGAGCCCTACGAAGCCCTGATTTCCATTGGTGGTCGGAGCATGGTCACCTATGTGGTGCAGGCTCTTTTGAGCTGCTCCCGGGTAGACCGGGTACTGGTGGTGGGGCCCGAGATTGCTGACCTGCCCGGGAGAGTGGAAGTGGTGGCGCCGGCCGGCGACCTGCTGGACAATGTGGAAAAGGGAGTGCAGGTGCTGGGCGATGCCGCGCCGGTGCTCCTGGCCACCTGCGACATCCCCCTGCTCAGCGCCGGGGCGGTGGAGAACTTTCTGGACCTCTGCGGTCAGCGCCGGGCGGATGTTTATTATCCGGTAATCGAAAGGCAGCTCCTGGAAAGCCGCTATGCCGGAGTGGAAAGAACCTATGTGCACTTCAAAGAGGGGGATTATACTGGAGGGAATTTGCTCCTGTTCCATCCGGCCGTTCTGCCGCGTTGCCTGGAACGGGGCCGGCAGCTGGTAGCGGCGCGCAAAAGTCCGCTGCGCCTGGCCGGTCTGGTGGGCTGGGGATTTTTGCTGCGCTTTTTGCTGCGCCGGATCACGCTGCCCGAGGCCGAACGCAAGGTTTCGCAGCTTTTAGGAGTGCGGGGAGCAGTGGTGCTGTGCCGCGACCCGGAAGTGGGTGTGGATGTGGATAAGCCCAGCGATTTGCTGCTGGTGCGCCGGGTGCTCAGTCCCGGGCCGGTGAACTGACCCCCTGCTGTGACTACAGGCCGGGGGTGTATTTTTTCAGCCGGCTGACCTCGCGCCGGGAAGCTTCCACCCAGGTGCTGATGGTGATTTCCCGGGCCCGGCTATTTTTGGGCGGTCGGGAGAGGGACAGCCGGCAGGTTTGTTTTTGGGGGCTGAATTTGATGCGCAGAGCCATGGAGAGCCATACCTCCCGTGTTGCTGCAAAGATGGTTAACTTTTGCCTTTATTCGCTGCAGCGGGGGTTTTTCCTGCAGGGAATTGCAGGGAAAGGAGCCAGGCTTCCGGCCGAGTAAACCGGGCCCGGCAGCCTGGACCGGCGGGCGGGGAGGTATAACCGGTAAGCCGGCGAGGTAAACTGAAGAAAAAAGAGGAGGCCCCGGTCATGACTGCCAGGTCGGGCGAGGTTTCGCTGGAGAGCATTGTGGCGGCCCGGTTGCGCATGGGGAATGTGGTGGACAGGACCCCCCTGGACTATTCCACCACCCTGACGCGCCTTGCCGGCGTACACTGCTATTTAAAGCTGGAGAACCTCCAGAAAACGGGATCTTTCAAGATCCGCGGTGCTTACAACAAAATTGCTAGTCTGAGTGAAGAAGAAAAAGCCCGGGGGGTGCTGGCCGCTTCGGCCGGCAATCATGCCCAGGGGGTGGCCTGCGCGGCGGCGCGGGCGGGAATAAAAGCCACTATTGTGATGCCTCAGAATGCTCCCATCGCCAAAATTGTGGCCACCCGCTCCTACGGGGCGGAAGTGGTGCTGTACGGCCGGGGCTATGACGATGCCTACCAGCAGGCGCAGCGCCTCCAGCAGGAGAGCGGCGCGACTTTCATCCACGCTTTTGACGACCCGCTGATCATTGCCGGGCAGGGCACCTGCGCGCTGGAAATTCTGGAGCAGCTGCCCGATGTGGATGCGGTGGTGGTACCGGCCGGTGGGGGAGGCCTTTTAGCCGGTATCAGCACGGTGATCCGCGCGCTCCGGCCCCGGGCCAAAATCATCGGCGTGCAGGCAGCCGGGGCGCCGGCCATTTACCTTTCCTGCCGGGAAGGCGTCTGCCGGGCGGCGGAAAGAGCGGTCAGCTTTGCCGACGGCATCTGTGTACGCCAGCCGGGGGAACTGCCCGTGAGCATCATCTCCCGCCTGGCCGATGAGATCGTGCTGGTGGAGGAAGAGGAAATCGCCCGGGCCATATTGATTCTGTTGGAACGCTGCAAGGTGGTGGCCGAAGGGGCGGGAGCCGTGGGGGTGGCGGCTTTGCTGCAAGGCAAGGTGAATCTGGCGCCCGGCAGCAAGGTGGTAGTGGTGGTGAGCGGGGGCAATATCGATGTGAATATGCTGGCTGTGATCATCGAGCGGGGTTTGGTGGAGGCCGGCCGGCGCCTTTTCCTGCGCACGGTGCTGGAGGACCAGCCCGGTCAACTGCAGCATTTGCTGGCCCTGGTAGCCGAGCTCAAGGGCAACATCATTGCGGTGACCCACGACCGCACCACCGCCCGGGTGCCTTTAAAGCAGGCGGCGGTAGAACTGCAGGTGGAAACGCGGGATGCGGCCCATATAGAAGAAATTGTCGGCCGCCTGCGGGAACAGGGATATACCATTGAGAGGGTGGGCGGCTAAACCAAAACCGGTAACCGGCCGGCGGAAATTATATTGGCCGGGTGGAGATATGGGCTTGATGCAGAGGCCAGACTGGTTTGGCTGCTGGTTCGGGTGAGCAAAGTGGGCCTGGCGAGCAATGATGCGGCCCTGCCGGGGGACTCTGCAAGAGCGCCTTAAAACTCGATATATGTCGAAATATGTAGCAATAAAAGGAAACATTTTCTTAATGTAAATTGAAAAATTGGCAGGAATTTCCCCTTGGCATGGAGAAGACTTCCCACATCAAAACAACGAGCCATTTTGCAATTAAGGGAAGGTGGTGAAGCCAGGCCATGACTGTAACCGATGTGCGCGTGCGAAAGATCATTGCGGAGGGGAAAATGAAGGCCATTGTTTCGGTGACGCTGGACGATATGTTTGTCATCCACGATGTGAAGGTGGTGGAAGGCCAGAACGGGCTGTTTGTAGCCATGCCCAGCCGCAAGACTCCAGACGGGGAGTTTCGTGATATTGCCCACCCCATCACGGCTACGGCGCGGGAGATCATCCAGAACGCGGTGCTGCAGGCCTACGAGGCGGCCCTGAGCGAGCTGGAATACAGCAATGCCGCGGCGGTATAAGTGCGGGTTGTTTAATCGCAATGTGTGATGAAAGATTGCTGACAAGGCGTGTTTGGTCCCGGACGGCAAGGCCGGAACTTTGCAGCTGTGGAGTCATTTTAACTAGATAATTTTGCAAAAAATATTAAGGGAGCTCCGGGGAGCTCCCTTTGCTGTGTTTGGCTGCTGTATAACTTTTTACATTAACTGCAAATCTGCTCCCAATACGGCTATGGCCTTGCCGGTGGAATCCTTAATTGGCACGGCTACTGTCAGGCAGGGCTGGCGGGTGATGGCCGAAATATAAACAGGGGAGATATATTGTTCGCCCTGCATAGTTCTTTGCCACCATTCCCGCACCCTGGCGTTGGCCAGTCCGGCCGGAGGATGGGAAAAGATAAAGCGGCCCTGCGTGTCGTTGGACCAGATGGCTTCCATGGCGGCATTGCGCTCGGCCAGGGCGGTGAGCAGCTCGCGGTGGACGGACGGATTTGCTTCCTTAAGCCGCGGGTTCCGGGCCAGTTGCCCGAGCTGGCTTTGCAAATGCTCAATGGCCTGCCGGGCGTCCCGGTGCAGCCGGTATTCCAGCTGGCAGGTCTGGCTGACTTTGGTCAACTCTTCCGCCAGGCGGTCAATAAATTTACCTGCCGCCAGCACGGTTTCCATGTCCCGGCTGCGGCTGTCCAGCACGGCTGCCGTTTCTTGGAGCATGGCGCTGGTCTGGTTTAAAGCGGTGCGCATGGTTTCCTGGATTTGCTCATTAATCCGGGCGGTGCTGCCCACAATATCCTGTAACTGGCTTATGTCCGCGGCCAACTGGTTTTGCACATTGAGGTTCTGGCCAATGCTCTGTACTACTTGTGTGGCGTCCTGGCGGATGGTGGAGAGCAGGTTTTGCACATTTCTGGCCGCCCCGGCGGTAACCTCGGCCAAATGGCTGATTTCGGCCGCCACCACGCCAAAACCTAGCCCGTGTTGCCCGGCCCGCGCTGCCTCAATGGTGGCGTTCAGCGCCAGCAGGCGGATTTGTCCGGCGATGTGCCCGATGCTGGCCGCTACCTCCTGGACATTGGCTACGGTGGTCTGAAGCGCCCCGACCTGGTTTCCTAGAGCGCTGCCGGTGTGGATAATCTCCTCTGCCGCCAGGCCGAGTTGCTGCATTACCCTGTTGCTCTGTAGTCTATTATGTTCTGCCTGTTCAGAGCCCGCCAGTACTTTTGCTTCCGCCCGGCGCAGTCCCTCTGCTGCGGCCTGAATCTGCCGGAAAGACTGCATGATATCATCGCCCGCCGCCAGGCAGGAATTTACCTGCAGGGCAGCCGAACGCGTCTGCTGGGCGGAAAGCTGGATTTCCTTGGCCAGATGGCGGGTCTGTTCCACCAGCCGGTTCACTGCTACGGTTAAAGATCCGCCCGGATGGTGTGCTGTTCTGGCGGGCAGTTCAATGGTTTGCCAGTTGTTTACCTGGGCACCGATTTCCTGCAGCTGGCGGAAAAAAAGCTGCCTGTGCCGCCTGTTAAGCAGGACAGCGCCCGCCGCTGTGAGCAGAATGCCGGTAACAAGGCCGCTGAAAAACATTGCTCTCACCTCCGGTAACTGATAATTGCCATGTACTCGTCCGAGGCTGTTTGTAAAATTCCTTGATGCTGCGGCAGGCCCATTTCAGGTCGTTGGCCACCGTGGCAAAGTGCAGCAGGGCGTGTACAAAATCGCTGCCGCTTTTGTGGGTGTGCCATTGGTCTATGAGCAGGCTGAGTTCCAGCCATAAATCTTCGCTAACTGGGGGCGGGGTAAATGGTTTGTTATGAAAAAGCTGTTGCGCCAGCTGATGGTTTAGTTCCCGGAAAGTGTGCAGAGCATGGGCCAGCACTTTGAGCATCTGTTTGTACTCGGTGCTCAATGGCGGGTGGTCCTGGGCGACTCGCCAGCGCAGCCGCTGTTCAAGGGCAATGTAAATCTGGTTCGCCTTTTGCAAGAGGGTGCTGTTATAGTCCAGATACTTTTCCAGATAATACAAGCGGGAATTTATCCCGTCCATTTGCCGGCCGCCTGTTTCGCGGCATAAAGCCAGCAGGTTGCGGGCCGACTTAATCTGGCTTTCTAATGCCTGGTTTTGCTTGATTTGTTCAGCGTTTGTCGGGCGGGACAGGTGGATAAAATCGTTTATGGCGGCGCAGAAGAAACGGGCAACGTTTTTGTTCAGTTTTTCCAGTTGTTCTTCCAGCGTTTTGAGATGGTTGCCTGCCGGTATCAGGGCGTTGATAGCCATGGCGCAGGCCAGCCCGGCAAAAATTACATACGATCGTGTCAGAGCATGATGAATAAAATCATGTTGTGGAGAGCTGAGGATAAAAATTCCGCCTACCACGCCGATGGCCATGCTGCCGGCTATTTGCAGGCGCTGGCACAACCCGGCCGTCAGCATGGCTACCAGACCAATTACCGGTGGACTGTTGCCCAGTGTGTAGCCGCAGGCGATAGCTACTGCTGCGGCCAGAAAATGGGACAGCACTTGCTCGCGGGCGTTTTTAAAGGAACGGTAAATGGAAGGTTGAATATTGAGCAGAGCGCTGATGGCGGCAAATAGCGCGGGTTCCAGGTGGAAGAGCCGGCATAAAACCAGTACACCGGTTATGGCCAGCCCTGTTTTTAACAGGTATATATTGTTGGGTGTTGCCAGTGTTTTGTACATAACTTGCCCCCCTTACTCCGTTGGCGTTGTAAAACAGCAAAGGCGCTGCTTCAAGCAGCGCCTTTGCTGGGTAATATTTTGGTCAATATTTTTCTTTAGAGGCAAACCGGTAAATAAAGCAATAATTTTGTATGTATAGCATTATAGCACATCATAGCCAGGCGTCAATCCCGTTTCGGGAGTGTTGCCTGTTAAGGCTTTGTAAAATATTGCCGTGTGCAGGGACCAATCTTGTGCGCCGGGTTTTGCGGCTTTGCTGCGGGACGATAAAGATTAAATACAAACTATTAAGTATAATTTAAAAACCGCTTATAAAAAGGGAAAAGCAAAGTTATGTTGAATAAAAATGTTTGGTGTTGCAAAAAACTGTATGACAAGTGGTGTTTTTTGGGAAAAGAGAGGTATAAATAGATGACACTGGCGGCGGTGATACTGGCGGCCGGCAAGGGCACGCGCATGAAATCCGAACTGCCCAAGGTGCTGCACCCGCTGGGCGGGCAGCCCATGCTGGGGCATGTGCTGGATACTTTGGCGGCCTGCCGGGTGGAAAAAGTGGTGGTGGTGGCCGGCCACGGCCTGGAGCAGGTAGCCGCTTATGTGGACGGCCGGGCGCAGGTGGTCTGTCAGGAGCAGCAGCTGGGTACGGCGCACGCCCTGCTGATGGCCGAAAGCGCCCTGGAAGGCTATGCCGGCGATATTCTGGTGCTGTGCGGCGATACGCCGCTCCTCCGGCCCGGGACGCTGGAGCAGCTGGTGCGGGAGCACCGCCGGCAGCAGGCGGCGGCCACAGTTTTGACCGCACAGCTCGCCGATCCCACCGGCTACGGGCGGGTGATCCGGGAGGCCGACGGGCGGGTGAGCCGCATTGTGGAGCAAAAGGACGCCACGGCGGATGAGCTGGCGGTCAAGGAGATTAACACGGGCCTGTACTGTTTGCGCAGTACCGGCCTGTTTGCCGCCCTGAAAGAGATCCGGCCGCAGAATGCCCAGGGCGAGTATTATCTGACCGATATTATCGGCCTGTACGTGGGGCGGGGTGAGCGGGTGGCTGCGCTTACCTGTGCCGACCCGGCCGAGGTGGCCGGCATCAATGACCGCTGGCAGCTGGCGCAGGCCGAGCGGGTTTTTCGCCTGCGCCACCTGGAGGAACTGGCCAAAAGCGGCGTGACCGTGCTGGATCCCGAGCACACCTATATCGAGGTGGACGTGACTGTGGGGCCGGACACCGTGCTGCTGCCGGGCACGTACCTGGCCCGGGGTACCCGCATTGGCTGCGGCTGTACCATCGGCCCCCATACTTATTTGCGGGCGGCCGAGCTGGGTGACGGCGTGCAGGTGCGCTTTTCCGTGGTGGAGGAAAGCCGCTTGGAAAGCGGCTGTACGGTGGGTCCCTTTGCCTACATCCGGCCGGGCTGCTACCTGGCCGAGCAGGTTAAAGTAGGCGATTTTGTGGAGCTGAAAAAGGCTACCGTGGGGCCGGGCAGCAAGATTCCCCATTTGAGCTATATTGGTGATGCCACTTTGGGCAGCAGCGTAAACATTGGAGCCGGTACCATCACCTGCAATTACGACGGCAAGAACAAATGGCCCACGGTGGTTGAAGACGGGGCCTTTATCGGATCCAACACCAACCTGGTGGCGCCGGTGACCGTGGGAGCGGGCGCCGTGACCGGGGCCGGTTCCACCATTACCAAAGATGTGCCGGCCGGGGCGCTGGCCGTGGAAAGGGCCAAACAGAAAATTGTGCCCGACTGGAAGAAAAAAGGCGGGCAGGGCGGAGAATAAAGGCAGAACTTTTTGGAGGTAATTAAAAATGTCTTCTCGCAAGCGGCTGAAAATCTTCACCGGCAATGCCAACCCCGGACTGGCCGAGGAAATTGCCGGCTACCTGGGAGTAAGTGTGGGAGCGGCCAGAGTGACCCGTTTCAGCGACGGGGAGATCCAGGTGAAAATTAACGAGAGCGTGCGCGGGGCCGATGTTTTTATCATCCAGCCCACCTGCCAGCCGGTGAACGAAAACCTGATGGAACTGCTGGTTATGGTGGATGCGGTGCGGCGGGCTTCGGCACGGCGCATCACTGCCGTGCTGCCCTACTACGGCTATGCCCGGCAGGACCGCAAGACACGGGCCCGCGATCCCATTACGGCCAAGCTGGTGGCCAACCTGCTCACGGCCAGCGGGGCCCGGCGCGTGATCACCATGGACCTGCACGCCGGCCAGATCCAGGGCTTTTTTGACATTCCGGTGGACCACCTGCCCGGTGTGCCCATCCTGGCCCAGTACTTTTTGCAGAGCAAGATTGAAAATGTCACCGTGGTCTCGCCCGACCTGGGCGGCGTCACCCGGGCCCGGGATCTGGCCGAGCGCATTGGGGCGCCCATCGCCATTATCGACAAGCGGCGGCCCGAGCCCAATGTGGCCGAGATCATGAACATCATCGGCAATGTGCAGGGGCGCAATGTGATCCTGTGCGACGACATTATTGACACCGCCGGCACCATCACCCAGGGCGCGGCCGCCCTCAAGGAGCGGGGAGCCAACGATATTTACCTGTGCTGCACTCACCCCGTGCTGAGCGGGCCGGCCATCTCCCGCCTGGCCGAGGCGCCGGTAAAGGAGATCCTGGTCACCAACACCATCCCCCTGCCCGAGGAAAAGCTCATTCCCAAGATGAAGGTGCTGTCGGTGGCGCCGCTGCTGGGCGAGGCCATCATCCGCATCCACGAGGACTTAAGTGTGAGCAAGCTGTTTGATTAGGAGCTGGCGCCAATGCACATGATCGTCGGCCTGGGCAACCCGGGGGAAAAGTATGCCCGCACCCGGCACAACGCCGGCTTTATGGTGGTGGACGCCCTGGCCGGCGAGCTGGGGTCCCTGGCGTGGCGGGAAAAGTTCAAAGCTCTGACGGCAAAGGTGACAATAGCGGGCCGGCCGGTTTTGCTGGTCAAGCCGCAGACCTACATGAATTTGAGCGGCAGTGCCGTGGCGGCGCTGTTGCACTGGTATAAAATTGAGTTAAGTAATCTGCTGGTAATCTACGATGATCTGGATTTGCCGCCGGGCAAAATCCGCCTGCGCACCAGAGGCGGCAGCGGCGGACACAAAGGCATGGTTTCCATTATTGAGCTTTTGGGTACATCCGACTTTGCCCGCCTGCGCGTGGGCATTGGTCGCCCGCCGGTGGACAGTGAACAGGCGGTGATCGACTGGGTGCTGGGCGACTTCGCTCCGGAGGAACGGCCGCTCATGGAGGAGGCCATGTGCCGGGGTGCGGCGGCGGCGCGGACGGTGGTAGAGCAGGGTCTTCAGGTGGCCATGAATTTGTACAACCGTTAATGGACCGGAAGAAACTACCGGCTGCTTGCGGGCAGCGCTGCACGTATTGTGGCGGGCTGACCCGGAAGGCACAAAAACGACTCCGGAGGAAATCCTGCCGGAGTTTTTTTATGGGCTTTTGCCCTTTGCTCGCTCGCCCTGGAGACTGTCCGGTGAAGCTTATGCATAAGTTGCCAGATCTAATGGGCAGGCTTTGCGCCGTTGGCTGAGGAGACGGACGGGTTGCCCGGTGGAGCTGGTGCTGTGGTGTCAGTGGTTGCCGGGCCGGTTTGGTCCGGTTGGGGAGAGGACAATTTTTCAGCGGGTTGTTCTGCCGCGGATTGGACTATCTCTGCTTCTGACGGAGGCAGCTGGATCGGTGACTGTTCGCGGGCGGCATCTGGTAGCGCGCAGTCCGGGCAATGGCAGGTGTTTTCCGGTGCAGGGCTTTCCGCCGCTGTTTCCGCCGGGGGGTGGGGGACCTTGCGTGCTGGATAAAGGCGGCGCGCTTTTTCCAGTGACTTTTCCAGGCTGCTGCCCAGGCGATAGGAAGCCTGGCGGGTGCTCTCCCAGAGCCGGCCGCCGCTTTCCCGCCACTGCTGCAGGTTTTCCGCCAGCCCGCCGTCAATTTTAATCATGTTTTCCCGCGCTTCCTCCCGGCAGATAATCAGGCGGGGGCCGATGGTTTCCACCAGATTGCTGTCCAGAAAGGCGCGGCCTTTTAAAAGGCCGCCCAGCTGGCCGCCGGAAACCTCCAGCCCCACAATCTGGCCGGTTTTCACATCCACATAATATTCCTCCACCCGGCCCAGCACCTGGCCGCCGGGGGTGAGCAGACGGCTGCCGGTAAGCGTTACCCGCTCTTTCAATAGTTGCATGATTTCGGGCAGGCTGGTGCCCTTTTCCACATTGCTGCTGCGGTGGATGGTAATGGCATCGTCACCCACACTGTGGATGCGCTGGTAGGGGATGAAGCGCTGCTCTTTGCGCCAGGCGCCGGTTTCTATGATCAGGGCGGCCACCGCCCGGGCGGACGGGTTGATTACCAGGTCTTTTACCGTGCCAATCTGTTTGCCCTCCGCCAGGCTGACCACGGGCAGGCCAGGAAACTGCTTGCTCTTGCGCATGGGGTTCACCTCCCTGGGTTTTGGCGGCCGGGGTAATCAAATGCAGTCCGGCCTGGGTATGGTCTGGCCGGGTTTCCCGGCTGGATTTTGGGGCCGGTCTTACTGTTATTTATGCACAGGGCCGGCAAAATATGATCATAATCTCCCGGACCAAATATCAAGCCCCGCCTGGATCAAAGGCGGGACAGGGCGTTGCTTTTAGGTAATAACCGGATGCTTTTTCGGCGATTCCAGGGAGGCTTGCTGCCGGGCCAGAGTTTACATCCGGGATGATTTTCCTCCCGTGGCCCTGGCGAGGCCGGCATAGCGGCCGGGGAGTGGCCGGCCTGTGGAGCGGTCAGCGGTTCATTGCCCGAAAGAAGCCAGTTCCACAATGGCCATGGTGCAGCGCGAGACGCAGATCAGCTTTTCCTGCTCGTCAGTGATTTTAATCTCCCAGACCATGGTGCTGCGCCCTTTGTGCAGCGGTATGGCCCGCGCCCGCACTGTGCCCGAACGCTTGGGGCGGATATGGTTGGCATTGATCTCCAGTCCCACGGCGGCCTGGCGGGAGGGATCGCAGTTCAGGTAGGCGCCAATGGAGGCGGCTGACTCGGCCAGCACCACCGAGGCGCCGCCGTGCAGGATGCCAAAGGGCTGGTGGGTGCGCTCGTCCACGGGCATGGTCAGCACCACTTCTTCGGGCGTGGCTTTCTCAATTTCAATGCCCAGGGATTTGTGGATGGTTTTTTCGTGGTTCAAAGTAAGGGTGGACATAAAAACAGCTCCTTGGAAAATGATTATAGGTTATACAGGTAATTATAGCTTTAATTGGCCTTTGGCTAAAAGAGAAATTTGGATGAACAGGAAGGAATTAAATGTTTGGCAACAGCTTTATGGTTGAATTTGTTATAATACAAATATGAATTCGTGTGCGGTTAATGCCAAAAGAATGTCGTCAGACCACATGTTGTGTATTATAGGTTTAACCAGGGTGAAATACATTATATACAATATGTTGTTTATCCAGTATCATGAATAATCTATATTTTGTGTTTTGGAACGCTAACCGAACACGAATGGTGCCCTGTACAGTTTAAATGGAGGGATATTAAATATGCACGCCTATATTGCCATGCGCCCGGTTCCGGGGCCGGCCGTGCCGCTAAAATATAACTATTTGATTCAGTCGGCTATTTACTCCGCCCTGCCCCCCGAGCTGGCCGAGCACTTGCACGAGCAGGGCTATGAAGCCGGCGGACGCCGGTATAAAATGTTTACCTTCTCCCGCCTGCTGGGTCGCTATGTGCTGGACCGGGAGGCCCGTACCATTAGCTTTTCTGAAAAAGTAACTCTGGTGGTCAGTTCGCCCAATATCAAGTTTTTTCACTATTTGATTAACAATTTGCTCACCAGAAACCACTTGCGTTTGGGTGAGGCCAGGCTAGCCATTGAGCACGTGCGTTTTTCCGAGCAGGTGGTGGAGGAGGAGACACTGGTAGTGCGCACCCTTTCGCCGGTGGTGGCCTACAGCACTTTGTTGCGACCGGAAGGCGGCAAGTACACCTGTTATTACCAGCCGGGAGAAAAAGAGTTTGAGCGCATTGTTTCAGCCAACCTGGCGAAAAAATATGCTGCCTACCATGGACAGACAGCGCCAGAAGGATTGGTGCAGGTGCGGGTGCTGGACCGGCCCCGGCTGCATGTAATGGACTACAAGGGTTCGGTGGTGAAGGGATACACCGGCCGCCTGCGGCTTATCGGTCCGCGGGAACTTTTGCAGATAGCCCTGGACGCCGGACTGGGCAGTAAAAATGCCCAGGGTTTTGGTTGTGTGGAGAAGGTGGCAGGGAGAGGAGAAAATCATATGGGGGGAACGGTGTCTTAGTTGCTTGTGGGAAATGGCCGTGTATAATTTCAGTAGGTGGCAGCAAGGAAATGTCCCCCTGAAAATAGA
>NZ_JBRAJI010000054.1:0-15178 GCF_052744395.1 Desulfurispora sp.
CTTTAAATATCGCAGAATATCAATGGTTTTTAAAAATTTATTTCACGGATTCAGGCTATAGACAATACTTACCGCCAGCTGGCGGCGGCGCGCATGCGCACCTTGGGCAGCAGCCTTTTGTTTGTGGCCGTGCTGTGCGCTCTGGCTTATATTATCGCCCGGATGGTAGTGCGGCCGCTGCGCCTTTTGCTGCATTCGGTGCACCTGCTGGCGGAAGGCAACCTGGCCGGTGCCCGGGTGGAATACCGCAGCGGGGATGAGTTCGGTCAGTTGGTAGAGGGCTTTAACCGCATGCGCGAGATTGTGGCCGGCCTGCTTAGGGAGATCGAGGGCAAGAGCATCAGTGTGAGCTCTTCGGCCCAGCAGCTGACGGCCAACGCCCAGCAGACCTCGGCCGCCGCTACGGCCGCTGCTTCTACGGTGAGCCAGATTGCCGCCACCATGGAGCAGGTGAATCTGGGCGCGGGCGAGGTGCTGCTGGAGGCCCAGGCCACCACTACCCGGGCCCAGCAGGGCAGTGCCAAACTGGCCGAGATGAACAGCAGCGCTGAAAGGTTGGAGCAGGCTACCCGCCAGATCGGCCAGGCCATCGGCCAGCTGGCCAACCGCATGCAGGGGGTGGGCCAGATCAGCCAGCTGATTACCGGCATTGCCGAGCAGACCAACCTGCTGGCTTTAAACGCGGCCATTGAGGCGGCCCGGGCCGGCGAGGCCGGGCGGGGCTTTGCTGTGGTGGCCGAAGAGGTGCGCAAGCTGGCCGAGGAGTCGGCCGGCGCGGCCCGGCAGATCATGCAGCTGATTAACGAACTGCAAAATGAAATGTTTGCCGTGGTGGAGCAGGTGAGCGACAGCGCGGCCGAGGTGAGCGGCAGTGTGGCCAGCACCCGGGAAGCCGGGGCCATGTTCGGGGAAATCATCGCCCAGGTGGAAAAACTGGCCGAACGGGTGCAGCAGATTCAGGAAGCGGTGGCCCAGGTGAACGGGGCCGTGCAGGATGTAGCGGCCACCGTGGAAGAGCAGAGCGCCACCAACCAGGAAGTGTCGGCATCGGCCGAGGTGCTGGGCCGCCTGGCGGTGGAGCTGCAGGATATGGTGCAGCGGTTTAAAGTTTAACTGCCCGGCGAGGCCGGGTGCCAGCGGCCTCGGGGGCCTTTGACCCGTAAAAAAATGCCGCCCCGGAAACCATCCCACGGTTTCCGGGGCTTTATACTGTCCTGCTGTACGGGTAAATCCCGCGTGTTTATGCACCTTTACACGGCTTCCCGGGCCAGGTTCATAAAGCGGGTGAACTCCTTCAAGAAGGCCAGCTCCACCACGCCGGTGGGGCCGTTGCGCTGTTTGGCTACAATGATTTCGGCAATGCCCTTTTTCTCGCTGTCCGGTTTGTAGTACTCCTCGCGGTAGATGAACATGACCACATCGGCGTCTTGCTCCAGGCTGCCGCTTTCCCGCAGGTCGGACATGATTGGCCGCTTGTCCTGGCGGCTTTCCACCGAGCGGCTGAGCTGGGCCAGGGCGATCACCGGCACTTCCAGGTCCTTGGCCGCCGCTTTTAAGGAGCGGGAGATGTCGGCAATTTCCTGCTGGCGGTTTTCCACCCGCCGGTTGGCGGTGAGCAGCTGCAGGTAGTCCACCACCACCAGGCCCAGGCCCTTTTCGTTTTTCAGGCGGCGGGCCCGGGACTTGAGCTGGCGCACCGACAGGCCGGCCGAGTCGTCAATGAACAGCGGCGCCCGGGAAAGGCGCAGTGAGGCGTCGGCCAGGCGGCTCCAGTCCTCGGGCGTGAGGTAGCCGCTGCGCACTTTTTGCTGGTCCACCATGGCCTCGGCGCACAGCACTCTTTGCACCAGCTGGGCCCGGGACATCTCCAGGCTGAAGACAGCCACGGGTACCTGGTGTTTTAAGGCGGCGTTGTGGGCTACGGTCATGCCGAAGCTGGTCTTGCCCATGGCCGGGCGGCCGGCGATGATCACCAGGTCGCCCGGCTGCAGGCCGCAGAGCAGGCGGTCTAGGTCCACAAAGCCGGTCAGCACGCCGCTGATTTTACCCTGGTTCTGGTAGCGGTGCTCAATGAGGCGGAAGATTTCCTGCAGCACTTCCTCCAGCGAGCTGAAGTCGCCCAGAGCGCGCCGGCCGGCCAGGTCCATGAGCAGGCGTTCGGCTTCGTCAATCAGCCGCTCGGCTGCCTCCTTGCCCTCGTAGCCCATGCCGGCAATGCGGGTGGCGGCGCTGATCAGCTGGCGCACCAGGGACTTTTCCTCCACGATGCGGGCGTAGTGCTCGGCGTGCAGGGCGGTGGGCACCAGGCCGGCCAGGGTGGCGATATAGGTCACGCCGCCCACCTTTTCCAGCACGCCCTGCTGGCGCAGGTGCTCGGCCACCGTGATCAGGTCGGGCGGCCGGCCGGCTTCGTCCAGCTGCAGCATGGTGGCGTAAATCAGCTTGTGGCTTTCCAGGTAGAAGTCGTCGGGTTTTAAGAAGCGGGCCACTTTGGCCAGGGCTTCTTGATCCAGAAAGATGGCCCCCAGCACCGCCTGTTCGGCGTCAATGTTCTGGGGCATTTGTTCATACTGGGGCATGGTGTTTTTCTCCCTGTAACCATTGGGCATTTTCCTGTGCCTTGAGCTATCCCGATGCGGAAGCATGGAACAGCTCGCTCCGGTCGGTTTGCTGGCCGGAGCAGGCCGGTTAGCTGGTCCCCGCCGGCAGCTCCAGCGCTGCCAGTGCCTGCCGCACATCCTGCACCGGCACCACCTGGATGCCGGTAAGGCCGGCCGGCACTTCGGCGGCGTTTTCAGTCGGCAATAACACCCTCTTTACCCCGGCCTGGCGGGCGCCGTAAATCTTTTCCGCAATGCTGCCTACCGCCCGCACCTGGCCGCGCAGGGAAACCTCGCCGGTGACGGCCACGTCCTGGGGCAGGGGGATCTGGTTGATGGCGCTGTAGATCACCAGAAAGAGGGCCAGTCCGGCCGAGGGGCCGTCAATGCGCCCGCCGCCCACCACATTGATGTGCAGGTCATATTCGGACAGGTCCTGCCCGCTGACGCCCCGCAGCAGGGTGGCGGCGTTGAAGACGGCGTCCCGGGCCATGGAGCCGGCGGTTTCATTGAAGCGGATGCTGCCCTGGCCGGCCCGAGCCGCCGGGAAGGCCACGGCTTCGAATTCCAGCACGCTGCCCAGAAAGCCGGCCACGCCCAGGCCCAGGATTTTGCCCACTTCGCGGGCGGCGCTGGCCCGGGTGGTCACGTAAGGCGTTAGGCGGGAGGCCTGCAGCACCTGCATGACCAGCTCCCGGTCGATGGCCGGCCGGGCCCGGCTGCTTTCCGGCTGGCGGGCCCGGGCCAGGCTGTAGGCGTCGGCCAGAATGTTGATGGCTTTGCGCCCTTCCATGGTATATTGGGCAATCAATTCGGCCGCGCCCGGCTTTAAGCTGGCCTTGAGCTTGCGGGCGGCCTGGCGCACTATTTGCACCAGCTCGGCCGGCGTAAGGGGCTGAAAGAAGATTTCGGCGCAGCGCGAGCGCAGGGCGGGGCTAACTTCTTCGGGCTCCCGGGTGGTGGCACCGATCAAAACAAAATCCGCCGGTGCACCATCCTCAAACAGTTTGCGCACATAGCTGGGCACCTGCGGGTCATGGGGATCGTAGTAGGAGGAATCGAAATAGACGCGCCGGTCTTCCAGCACTTTCAGGAGTTTGCTCTGCAGCAGCGGGTCCATTTCGCCAATTTCATCGATAAAGAGCACGCCGCCGTGGGCCTCGCTGACCAGGCCCAGTTTGGGTTCGGGCACGCCGCTGTCGGCCAGGTCCCGCCGGGCGCCCTGGTAGATGGGGTCGTGCACCGAGCCCAGCAGCGGGTTGGTCACCTCCCGCGGATCCCAGCGCAGCACGGCGCCGTTTACCTCCACAAAGGGCGCATCGGCGGCAAAGGGGCTGTGGGGGAGCCGGCGGGCGGCTTCCAGGGCCAGGCGGGCGGCCGTGGTTTTGCCCACGCCGGGCGGCCCGTAGAGCAGCACGTGCTGGGGATAGGGCGAGGCCAGTTTGGCCAAAAGCGCCTGCACGGCCTGCTCCTGCCCTACGATTTCCTCCAGGCGGCGCGGGCGCAAAAACTCCATGGCGGTACGGGCCAGCTGCTTGCTCTCCATTTTTTCCAGCACGGCCAGCTTTTTCAGCGTGCGGGCGTTTTCCGCCCCGCTGTTTTCCTTCATCACCTGCAGGCGGATCTCCTTGACATATTCCTCATGGCGTTCCCGCAGGCGGTCGTTGATCTTTTTCTCCAGCTCGTCTTCCACAGTGCGGCGGGCGATGATTTCCGCCAGTTCGTCTTCCAGTAAACTGATGATCGAGGGTATGCGGGTGACTTCCGGCACCTGATCCAGGGTGGGGTCTTCATAAATCAGGCGCTGCAGTCCCAGCACCTGTTCAGCCGGGTCTGCCGAGCGCATCAGCTTTAAGGCGCCCAGTTTGCCGCCCCGCAGCACCAGCTTGTCCGGGCCGTACAGGTCGGCCAGCAGGCTGTAAAGCGAGGCGATTTTCTTTTCCAGCCGGGTCAGGCGGTTTTTTTGTCCGGATTTACCAGCGGTGGATGTGTGCACATGCTGTCCCCTTTCCAGTGCTATCCGTGAAGTTTTCCGGGGCGGGTATCTTCCCCGGGCGGCCGTACCGCCCCTGACCGGGCCGTCTTCCGGCCGGGGGATACCCGCCGGTACGAAATGGTGGGAGGTTTTAAGACCAATTACCGGCCAGATCTAGGTGCCCGTGACCTGGATGCGCAGTTCGGCCTGCACTTCGGGGTAGAGCTTGACCGTGACCGTGTACTCGCCGGTGCTTTTCACCGGCTCTTTGAGCACGATTTTCTTTTTGTCTATAGTGATGCCCTGCTGTTTTTCCAGGGCTGCGGCGATGTCCTTATTGCTGATGGCCCCGAACAGCTTGCCCCCCTCCCCTACCCGGGCGCTGATAGTCAGGTGCAAAGCGCTTAAGCGGGCGGCCAGTTCCCGGGCGGCGGCCAGCTCCCTTTCCCGGCGGTTTTGCCGGGCCGCCTGCTGCTGGGCGTGTTCTTTGAGCCGGCCCGGGGTGGCCTCCACGGCCAGCTGGCGGGGCAGCAGGTAGTTGCGGGCGTAGCCGTCGGACACTTCCACCACGGCGCCCTTTTGGCCGTGGCCTTTCACATCTTGCAGCAGAATCACTTTCATATCATCATCACCTCGCCGGCAACATATTCTTCTTACTTCCCACCTCTCACCTCTCACTTCTCACCAGTGCGGCGCAGGTGGAAAAGCGGGTCTAAAAGGCCCAGGGTGACCAGGGCGGCCAGAAATACCGGCCAGTAAAAGAAGGCGGTCAGCACCAGCAGTATTTTGATCCAGCGCGGCCAGGGCCGGCGGCCCAGGTGGAAGGAGACCACGGACATACCGATAATCAGGTATAAAAACCCCGCCGCGTACAGCAGGTTCTGGCCGGCCGCGGTCAGCCAGGTGCGGCCGGTGTAGTCACCCAGCAAAAGCGCTCCCAGGCCGCAAATGGCCGCCCAGACCACATACCAGGGCCAGCGCCAGTGGCGCAGGGCGGGCACGGGGGCCAGGGAGTGGTAGCCCAGGCGCCTTAATACCGCCACTGCCAGCACATAGGTGAAGTAAACCAGCACCACCGACCAGATCACCAGGTTGGCTGGCAAAAGCAGCAGGGCCAGGTGCAGGGCCTGTTCCAGCGCCTGCCGGGTCTGTTCCAGGGTCGGACCGCTCAAAAGGCCGCTGGCCTGGTAAAATTCCAGGGCCCGCTGCATGGTGCGGGTCATTTCCTCGCCGGCGGCCAGGGGATTTATCCCGGTAAACAGAAAGGTCAGGCCCAGGGTGAGCAGGGTGAGCAGCACCGAGGTCAGACTGAGCACCGCCAGGGCGGGGCCGAAATTGACCCGGTTTTTGAGCAAAAGGCCCAGTAAAAGGCCCAGGGGGCCGGTTTGGATGATTAAAAACAGCACCGCCAGCGGGTGCCCCAGCAGGAGAAAAAGCACTGCGGCGGTGATCAGGGTGGCGGTGAGGGCAGTGGAAAAATTGTGCCGCAGCACTAACAGGGCCAGGGGCAGGGGTATGGCCACCAGGCTGAGCGGGTAGAAAAAGGGCACATACATGCCCAAAAGGCCTAAAATGGCCGTAAGGGCCGCGGCCAGGGCCCCTTCGGTAATGGCGCGACTGCTTAAGGAAAGACGCAAGCGATCACCTCTTCGGGGAGGATTGGCGCGAGAGCAGGTACTCCTGCAGCGCGGCGAAATCCTGGTACCATTCTTCCCCGGCCGGGCCGCCTTCTACACCCGCCTGCAGCCGGGCCATAAGGTGCAGGTCCAGGCGGGAAAAGCTCAGGCCCAGCCGCCGGGCCAGCACATAGCAGGTGATCATGATGCCGGTCAGGGCTTCCAGGATCAGTTCTTCGCTGGCCCGGGCCATGCCCCGGAAAAGGGCGGTGACCGAGGAGAGCAGATCCACCTTCAGCCACTCGATCATTTTCATATTCCGGGCAATGCCGGTTTCCTTGCCGGCAAAGGGCATGGGGCATCCTCCTTTCCGGCCGGGTGGGTTAACAAAGTGATTTTCGTCGCCCGGCCGGCAAAGTCCTGCTTGTATTTGTTGGTGATAGCGAAAAAGGGGGGCCATCCCCCCCTTTTTCTGGCAAGCGCTTTATTCAGCTGTAAAGGGCAGCAGGGCGATGTTGCGGGCCCGCTTGATGGCCACCGTCAGCATGCGCTGGTGGTGGGCGCAGTTGCCCGAAATCCGCCGGGGCAGGATTTTGCCCCGTTCGGTGATGAACTTTTTCAAGCGCGGCACGTCTTTGAAGTCAATGCGGTCAATTTTGTCCACGCAAAAACTGCAAACCCGCTTTTTGCCGCGACGTCCTCTTTCCCGACGCATGGCATTTTGGCTCCTTTCTCTCGGCCGTTAAAAGGGCAGGTCGTCGTTGTTGTAGCTCACTTCGGTGCTGAAGTGTTCCAGGTCATCGGCGGGACTTCTGGCCGGACTGCCCCAGCCGGGCTGGCCCGGACCGCCGGGCGGCGGGGGCCAGCTGCCCGGCGGTCCGCCGGGTGCGGAGCCCCAGGTCGGTGCGCCCGGTCCGCTATGACCGGCTCCTGGCAGGGCGGCTTCGGGGCCGGGGCCGGCCGCCGTGGTTCCGGTAGCCGGAGCGCGGTCGATAAAACGCACATCCGAGGCGATTACCTCGGCCGTGCGGCGGCGGATGCCCTGTTTATCGTCATAGGACCGGATCTGCAGGCGCCCTTCCACCAGGGTGAGGCGGCCCTTTTTCAGGTAGGTCTGACACAGTTCAGCCAGTTTTTGCCAGGCGATGATGTCAATAAAGTCGGTTTCGCGTTCGCCCTGCTTGTTGCTGAAAGGTCTGTCCACCGCCAGCCGGAACTGGCACACGGCCATGCCGCCCGGCGTGTAACGCATTTCCGGATCGGCCACCAGCCTGCCGGCCAGAATAACTTTATTGTACATACTCAAAACACCCCGCCCCGGTCTTTTCGGTTCTTATTCGTCCTCGCGCACAATGATGTGGCGCACGATTTCGTCGGTAATCTTCATCACCCGGTCCAGTTCCTTGGCCAGCTGCGGCCCGGCGCTGAACTTGAGCACATAGTACAGCCCTTCGCGCAGGTGCTTGATTTCATAGGCCAGGCGGCGTTTGCCCCATTTGTCCACCTGGGTCACTTCCCCGCCGTTGGCAGCGATCAGGGCTTTGAACTTCTCCACTACTTCGCTGGCTTTTTCTTCGTCCAGTTCCGGGTGCAGAATAAAGACCACTTCGTACTTGCGCATCTTGCTTTTCACCCCCTCCCCGCGGACTAAACGGCCCTACTGCGCTGAGTAGAGCAGGGCGGAAATTTCACTGGCCCGGTCCTCCCTGGGCGGGAGCCGGGCGGGCCGGAGCGGCAGTAGGGCCCCTCCGGCGACTTGAAAATTATAGCATAAAGAGCCGGCTGTGGCAAGAATATTTAGCGCTCCGCCCGCCGCACCAGGCTGCGGACACTTTTTTCAAACTGGGGCCGGGGCAGGAGCAGCATCCGGCCGCAGGTGAGGCATTTGATGCGGAAGTCGATGCCCGTGCGCAGTATTTCCCATTCGCTGCCCCCGCAGGGGTGGGTTTTGCGCAGGCGCACCACATCGCCCACCTGGTAAGCGGGTCGTTCCATAGGTATCCCATCCTTGTGCTTTATACGGCATTTACATAGAATCAGGTTGAATATGCATTCTAAAGTGCGTCGATTTTATGAGGAATGTTGCTGAAAAGCGCTTTCAGGACTGGTTTTGTTCCAGAACCTGCAAGATTTTCTGCAGGAATTGGGTGAATGTTCCAATGCTTTTTTGCCAGGCCTTCCAAACCTCCATGATATTCAAAGCCAGGTGGTCCATCTTTTTCCATCGCAGTTCCCGGGCATAGGCGTGGCGGTATAGATGACGGAAGGCTTTATAATCTGTCAGGATTTCATGCAATTCGGCAGAAAGGATGGCCGGCCTGATCCCCGGGGTGGGGCGTGAACTTAAGTATAATATTTCTGTATGCCAGTCCCCGGAACGGGGCAGGTACCCGTCGACAATTTTGATGATACGCGCTAAAACATCCTCCACACCCGTATAAAAGTGGTGTAAATATCCGGCCAGAGCCATCAGCTTTTCTTCGGGAACCTTACCCAAAGTACGGTCTATTTCCAGCCCCAGGGCCTGGATTTTGTGGGCCAGGGTGTCCAGAGCCGACATTTTATCCTCCAGGTCCCCCAGCAGGCTTCGGTAGGCATGGGCCTTTTCCAGACTCAAAGATCACCACTCCGCTGGAAATTATTTTATTCCACAGGGATAAGGGAGCTTCTTCCAGCAATACTACATCTATGGCATAAGGATGGGCAATTTTTTCCGCAAAAGTAATTGCTTTAAAGTGTAATTTTGCGGGCAGGCCGGCTATGGCAATATCTATATCTGAATGTAGGGAAAAGCTTTCTTCCAGCAATGAACCAAAAAGATAGATGCGTTGCAGGGGAAACTGCCGGGGCAACTCCCGGGCTAGCTGTTCCACCCTGTGTAGAGCTGCTTGTTGATAGGCCAGGCGGGCTTGCTTTTCCCTGCGGGCCTGTTGCAGGTGGTAAGGTAAGTACTCCTCCCAGGTCATAACATGTTTGGCTGTGCTCACTGGAACACACCTGCCCTCCGGTGTTAAATCAGCGCGGGCATTGCTGAGGCTTATTTTCAGTTTATCTGGATTGGAGCAAGCGGGCAAGCATTGGACAGGGCATATTTTGCGGGCCTATAATTCCCCGGCCCAGAAGGCGCGGTAGGCTTTGTAGGCCATGTAGATGTCCAGCTTGCTGGCTACCTCAAAGGGGGAGTGCATGCTTAAAAGGGGCACACCGCAGTCCACCACTTCCAGATCATAGTAGGCCAGCAGGTAGGCGATGGTGCCGCCGCCGCCCTGGTCCACCCGGCCCAGTTCGCCGGTCTGCCAGTAAATGCCCTGCTGGTTGAACAGGCGGCGCAGGGCGGCCAGAAAGCCGGCGCTGGCTTCACTGGTGCCGCTTTTGCCCCGCACGCCGGTGTATCTGGTCAGCACCACGCCGCCCCCCAGCCGCGCGGCGTTCAGCTTGTCCAGCACCTGCTCGTAGTTGGGGTCCAGGGCGGCGTTGACGTCGGCGCTCAAGGCGCAGCTGGCCGAAAGGCAGCGGCGCACGGTGGCCAGGTCGGGGGTATGGCCGCCGGCCGCCAGCAGGCGCAGCAGAAAGTTTTCCAGCAACACGGAAAACAGTCCGGTGTTGCCCTCGCTGCCGGTTTCCTCCCGGTCGGCCAGTATCAGCACAGCAGTTTGGGGTGGGACGGTTTGTTCCAGCAGGGCCCGGGCGGCGGTGTAGGCGCATACCCGGTCGTCCTGTCCGTACCCCCCTATCAGGCCGCGGTCCAGTCCCACGTCCCGGGCCGGCCAGGCCGGTACCAGGCAGAGTTCGGCGCTGATCAGATCCTCCTCGGAGAGGTCGTATTTCTCCTGCAGCACTTCTTTCACATGCTCTTTGAAGCGTTTTTTCACTTCCCGGTTGGCCGCGGGCAGGCTGCCCAGCAGGGCGTTCAGGTCCTCTCCGCCAATGCCTTCGGACATTTTTTTCTCCATCTGTTCCCTGGCCAGGTGGGGCAGGAGGTCACTGATGGTGAAGACCGGCTCGCCCGGCTGTTCGCCGATGGATAGCTCCACTATGCTGCCGTCCTCTTTTACTACCGTGCCGTGCAGGGCCAGGGGAATGGTCACCCACTGGTATTTTTTGATCCCGCCGTAGTAGTGGGTCTTGGCCAGGGCCAGCAGGTGGTCTTCATACAGGGGCTGGGGCTTTAAGTCCAGGCGGGGGGCGTCGATGTGAGCGCCAATCAGCCTGCATCCTTCTGTTAGGGGTGCTAGGCCAATCACGGCCAGGAAAAGGGCCTTCTGGCGGTGGATGTAGTAAACCAGGTCGCCAGGCTCAAGGGCTGTTTTCTCTGCCAGATCCTCAAAACCGGCCTTTTCCGCCAGCCGGACCAGGTGCTGTACGCACTGCCGCTCGGTTTTGGCACGGGTGAGGAAGGCCCGGTAGTCTTCCCCCAGGGCGAAGATCAGGCGCTTTTCTTCCGGGCTGATTTTGTCCCAGACGGTTTCGGTGCAGCGGCTCTGGTCGTTTTCCAGAAAGATATTGGGCAAGGGTCTTCATCTCCATTCTGTGAGAAATTGGCTGTGCCGGTGGGCTGAAAAAATTACAGCAGCTGGCCCAGTGCCTTGACCAGCAGGGAATGCTGCAGGGCGGCGCCCAGCCAGTCGGGGCGGCTGCCGGTGCTGCTCAGAAAAGCCACGGCCGGGTGGGCGTGTAGCAGTACGGCCAGCAGCAGCAGGTCGAGCAAAAGGCCGGTGCCCAGACCCAAAAGCATGCCCCCGGCCCGGTTGACCGGGCCCAGTAGGGCCAGCCCCAGGAGGCGGGTGACGGCCCTGCCGGCCAGGCGCACCAGGTAAGCTACGCCCCAGAAAATGAGCAAAAAACACAGCAGTTCCAGCAGGCCCACGGACAGGGCGCGCTTCAGCTGGGCCAGCTGCGGGGCGGCGCCCGGCCAGCCGGCGAAGGCCGGCAGCAGTAAATCGTGGAAAAGGCCGGTCAGGGCCTGTCCGCCGGGCAGTCCCGGCAGGGCCGGCGTGCCGGCGCCCGCTCCCGGCAGGGCGGTCTGGCGGCTCCACAGGCCGTCCAGCAGGGCGGCCAGGTGCCAGCGGCGGTCCAGGTACAGCGCCGCCGGGTGGTAGTACTGGCGGGCCAGCGCCAGGCCCAGCACTACGGCGGTAACCCGGGTCACTGCGCCCACCAGACCGGTCTGCCAGCCGCGCCAGGCCAGCCAGAGCAGGATGGCCAGCAGGAGCCAGTCCAACCAGTTCATGAGCTTTCCCTCCTGTTTTATTTCTCACTTCTCACATCTCACTTCTCAATTCTCAGCCGTAGGGGCAAAAGCAGCAGCCCGGCCAGCAAAACCAGCCCCAGGTAGCCGAAAAGCGGGTACAGGTACTTCACCAGTCCAGCAAAGGGCAGTCCGGAAAGCGGCAGGGCGGCCAGCAAAAGCACAAGGCCGGCCAGGCGGTAGCGGGCCGTGCCCGGGGTGCCCAGCCGGGCGGCAAAGCCGTGGGCGTCGGCGATGGCCGTGGTGAAAATGGCCAGCCAGATCAGTATGCCCAGCACATTGCTCCACAGGCTGCCGGCTTGGCCGGCAATATACAGCAAAGGAATCTGAAAAGCGGCTATATCAGGATAATACAACAGGCCGGTGATGGTCACAAGCAAAATGATCAGGCCCAGCAGCAGGCCGCCACAAATACCCCCCAGCACGGCGGAAAGCCGCTCCACTTCTCGGCCCAGCGAGGTGAGGACGCTCAAGGGCACCACCAGGTTGTACGAAACGTACAGGAGGGCGGCAAACAGCCAGCCACCCCCGGGGCCGGCTCCGGGCCGGGCCACGGCCGGAGTAAGGTTATCCTTTTGCAGATAGAGGGTGGTGAGGCAGAGCAGGATAATTATGCCCGCTTTCACCGGCACCAGCAGCATGTTGGCTTCGGCCACCCCCCGGGTGCCCCGCCAGAGCACGGCTGCGGTCAGCAGGGCAGTGAGCAGGGAGCCCAGCCGTCCGGAAAGCCCCAGATATTCGCTGGCCACCGCTCCAGCGCCGGAAAGCATGACCAGCAGACCGCCAGCCAGCATGAGCAGGCTGAGCAGATCAAAAAAGCGGCTGATGCCCGGGCCCAGGCTCAGCACCAGCATCTGGCGGTAGTTGCGCATGCGGAATTGTACGGCCAGGTGCATGATCTGGGCTCCGAAAAAGGCAAAGAGGGCGGCGGCCAGAATTACCCCCAGCACGCCCCGGCGGCCGTGCACAATGAAAAACTGCAGGATTTCCTGCCCGGAGGCGAAGCCAGCGCCGATGATGCTGCCGGCGTAAATGGCTGCCACCTGGAAGACGGTTTTCAGGTTCATTCCCCCACCCCCCTGCCTAAGCTTTATGTGCCCGGGGCGGGGAATATTTCTGGATGATTATGTTAGATCGCGGTGCTGCGGACGGACCGGTGGGATGCCGGAAATTATATATGGCAAATAATGCAAATACAGCGCCGGGCAGGAATAAAGCCGGGGAAAAGCCGGCCATACTATATGACAGGTGTTTGTTTGGGGGTGGAAAAATGGCGTTATTGAAGAATTCTGCCGGATCGGCCGGTGAGATGGCCAAAACCCGTGTGCACATGGATGATCCGCTGGCGGTGAGCAAAATCGCCCAGGACCTGCTGGTGCGTTTGCATAAACTGGGAGTCCGGCCGCATTCCCGGGTGGTGGTGCTGTGCATCGGTACCGACCGCTCCACCGGCGATGCCCTGGGCCCGCTGGTGGGCGACTATCTGTCCGGTCTGGCCCCTTCCGGGGTGGAAGTGCACGGGACGCTGGCCCATCCGGTGCATGCCACCAATCTGGCCGGGGTGCTGGAAGAAGTGCACAAGGCGCCGCACCGCCCGCTGGTGATCGCGGTGGATGCCTGCCTGGGACGCCTGGAAAATGTGGGCTGTGTGAGCATCGGGGACGGCCCTTTGAATCCCGGGGCCGGTGTGAATAAGAATTTGCCCCCGGTGGGCGATCTGCATATCACCGGGATTGTGAATATCGGCGGATTCATGGAGTATGTGGTGCTGCAAAATACCCGCCTGCATGTGGTGGTGCGCATGGCCGGACTGATTGCCGCCGCCCTTTCCCGGGCCCTGGCCCAGCTGCGAGAGTCCGAACAGAGCGGGGCGGTAGTGCCGGTGGGCCAGACGGCGGCTGCCTTACAGGCGGCCCCGGGGCTGGCCCACTAAAGGTGCAGCGCATCTTTCACCTCATCGTCGCCCACCTGACGGAAATCGCCGTAAAACTGGCCCACCGCGTAAAATTCCTCCGGTGCGGCCAGGTAGACCAGCTCGTCCACCTGCTCCTGCAGCACGGGCACCATTTCCGCCGGTAGCACGGGCACGGCCAGCAGCAGCCGGCGGGGCTGGAGCGAGCGGCGGATAAAGGTGCAGGCAGCCAGTACGGTGTAGCCGGTGGCAATGCCGTCGTCCACCACTATGGCCTGGTAGTTGTGGTAGTCCGGGTAGCGGTCGCTGCCCCGGTACAGGCGCATGCGCCGCTTGATTTCGGCGGTGGCCCGGTCGATTTGTTCATTGATGTAACACTGTTCGATATGGGCCCGCCGGATCAATTGCTGGTTGAGCCAGGTGCTGCCGTCCTGGGCCACCGCCCCGATGGCCACTTCGGGCTGCAAGGGCGCGCCGATTTTGCGCGGCACCACCAGATCCAGCGGCAGGTGGCAGCTTTCGGCAATGGCCCGGGCCACAATCACTCCTCCCCGCGGGATGGCCAGCAGTACCGCGGGTTTTTCTATTTTGTCGAGCAGTTTTTCCGCCAGCAGGGTGCCGGCATGGGTGCGGTCGGCAAAGACCACCCTGATCACTCCCCGTAGGTTTTCTTCAGTTCATCCAGGATATTTCTGGCCTGCTGTTCAAAGTAGCGTTTTATCTCTGGCCACGAGACATCCTGGCGCAGCAGGATAATTTGTTCCCGGGATTTTTCGGCATCTTCGAAATAGGTCAGGCTCATTAGCAGGTGTTTGAGGTTGATCTGCAGGTGAGCATATTTTTTCCGGTAGAGAGAAAAAACCTGCATCAGCGGTATGGAGTACAGCGAAATAAAATACAGGTCGATGAAATCTTTCTTGCTCCCCCGGCTGCCCACAGTATCCAGTTTAATAGGTGCCAGATCAGGGAGAGCGGCTATGGGACACCCGGCAAACCTGTCCGGTGGAAAGAGGAGAGGCGGTTCATAATAAAGGAAGCTTACTTTTACACCGTGAAAAAGCCCGTGCAGTGTTCCCCGCTGCATATTCGTAACCGCGAATTCCCCGCATTTGTGGAGCTGGTGTCTTAGCTCAAGCGGATCAAATTCCCGGCCCGTGAAAAAATCAAGGTCTTCCGAAATCCGGTGACCCAGGTGCAGGGCGACAGCAGTACCGCCGGCCAGATAAAAATTTTGCAGGGCGGGTAGGCGGGCTAGCTGTTCTAAAACTTTCCCCCGACCCGGTGGAAGGGCGGCTGTAAACATTTCACATCCCCCGGCTTCAAGTTGAAATACGACCGCCAGAAATGGCCGGTTTTTCTGGATAATGAGCGGCTGTGTTTGATCACTTCCAGCAAACGGCGTTCAGGGTAGCGGTGTAAAAGCCAGAAAAAACTCCGGTCGTCGCTGTGCTCCAGCAATCTTTCAATAATGAAGTAATCGTCTGTTTCCGGATCCAAAGAGGCAAAATCCACATCCCAGAAAAAGGGTCTGGTGAATTCGGGCAGCACCCGGTCGTCCACCTCCCGCACGGATAATAAATCGTAAACTTCCGGCAGGTATTATCTCCTGCCGGGGGCATATTCAGGCGAGATAGGGCCCCACATTTATTATACCAGTTTAGCGTTTTCTTCCAGACAGGCCGGCCAGAAAATTTTTTCCTGCAGTGCCGGGTAGCTCCAGGGTGTGTTGACAGAAAATTAAAAATAAAATATATTATACTTACCAGACCGACCGGTCGGTATGTTATATGGAGAACAATGTCGCTGCAGGCGGGCAGGGTGCCGGAC
>NZ_JBRAJI010000055.1:0-14753 GCF_052744395.1 Desulfurispora sp.
TCGATACGAAAAATTTTCTTTTGGAGCTACCTACTAAGTCTTGACACGGACTTTGCGCCTGCTGAAGTTGTCTTGCGCAGCCAGTTCTGGTAAGATACAAAAAGTGGGAAAGAGCCGGGAGGTTCATATGTATCGCGTCATGCATGTTGTCAGACCGGCGGCCGGAGGTATGAAGAACCATCTCTTGAGCCTGCTGGAGTACGCGAACCGGGACAGGTTGCAATTGTACGTGGCCGGCCCGCCCGAGCTGCTGGAAGCCGTTCGCCCTCTGGGGGTCAAAATATACCCTCTGCCGTTGTCTCCAGACATTGATCCGGCTAAAGACAGCGTTGTGATCAGCCGGCTGGCTGCACTGCTAAGGCAGGAAAAGATCGCTTTGCTGCATGCCCACGGTTCCCGGGCCGGCCTGCCGGGCCGCCTGGCGGCCCTGCTGGCCGGGACTCCAGTGCGGTTTTTCACCGCCCACAATTCGCTTTTTTATTCGGGATGGCCGGTCTGGAAGCTGTCCGCCATGGTGCTGGCCGAGCGACTGCTGGCCGCCTGCAGCCAGCAGGTGATTGCGGTTTCGGAGAATCTGCGCCGGGAGCTTCTGGAGAAGGAAAAACTGCCGCCCCACAAAGTAGTGGTTATCCCCAACGGTATTGAGCCCGGCCGGTTTATGTACGAGCGGCGCGGTGCGGCGATAGCAGGGGAGCGGGGCGAACCGCGGGTGGTGCTGGGTACCGTGGCCCGGCTGGCCCCCCAGAAGGGGCTGGCCACGCTGCTGCGGGCTTTTGCGCTGCTGGAGGGACAGCTGGCCGGGGCATATGATCTGCGGCTGGTGCTGGTGGGGGACGGGCCGCTGCTGTCCGAACTTCAGACACTGGCCGGGCAGCTCGGGATAGCCCAGCGGGTTGTGTTTACCGGAATGCGCCGGGATATTCCGGAGCTGCTGCACAGCTTTGATATATTTGTTCTGCCATCGTTGACCGAAGGTCTGCCCCTGACCGTGCTGGAGGCCATGGCGGCCGGGCTGCCCGTGGTGGCCAGCCGGGTGGGGGGGATACCCGAAGCGGTGCAGGACGGGCAGACCGGTTTTCTGGTGCCGCCCGGCCAGGAGGTGGCGCTGGCCGAGAAACTGGGCTGTCTGGTGCAGCAGCCGGAATGGCGCTGCCGGATGGGTGCGGCAGGCCGCCAGAGGGTACTGGCCGAGTTTACGGTGCAGAGCATGGTGCGGAAAACCGAAAGGTTGTACTTTAACTGGCTGGAACAATTGAGGAGCGCGCGATCATGAGGAAGTTCTGGGGATGCTTGCTGGTTTTTTTGCTCTGCTGGGGGGGCTGGGTGGACCGGGCAGCGGGATACACACCGGCCTGGCAGGCGGCCAGACCTGAATCGCCGGCCGGGATTCAGGCGGTGGCCGCCGGGACGGACGGTCGGCCGGGCCGTGTGGTCATCATTACCGTAAACCGCCTGCGGTTAAATGATCTCAAGCCGGACCGGCTGCCGGGTTTTAACCGGCTTCTAGCGCACGGGGCGGCAGCGCTGTTGAATGTGAATACGGCCGGCTCAATCACTCCGGATAATTCGGCGGCCACCCTGGGGGCGGGTGCCCACCTCAAAGCAGAGGGGAGCGGGTCCACGGCTTTTCAGGCCCGGGAAAAGGTGGACGGTGCCAGTGCGGGCGCCGTGTACGCGCAGCGTACGGGAAAAACCGTGCCGGACCGGGCGGCCGTCCAGTTGGATATAAATGAGGTGCTGCAACAAAACAGATTGCTCCCCTATGCCAACCAGCCGGGAGCACTGGGGCAGGCCGTGCACAAACAGGGTGGGCTGACGGCGGTAATGGGCAACAGCGACTGGGGAACCAGTCTGCAGCGCAGTGCCGTAAACCTGGCCATGGATGAACAGGGCGTGGTGGATTATGGCCTGATCGGCCGGGAGTGCCTGCGCCCCGATCCTTTTTTCCCAGGCGGTTACCGCACCGACTACCGCTACATCATGCAGCAGTACCGAGCCCTGCCCGAGCAGGTACGCCTGGTGGTAATCGATGCCGGCGATCTCTCCCGTTTGTACGAGCAGGCCCGGTATCTGGATCTGCAGCGCTATCAGGTGCTCAAACAGCAGGCCGTCCAGGAGCTGGATGCTTTTTTAGCGGAAATGGCCGGAGCTTTGCGCCGCAGCGATCTGCTGCTCCTGGTGGTGCCCGCTCCCGGTGAGGAAGGTGGGCGGCGCGATTACCTGACGCCTCTGCTGGCCTACGGGGCGGGAGTAAAACCGGGCTGGCTGAGCTCACCCACCACCAAACGGCCCGGCCTGGTCATGAGTACCGACATCGCCCCCACCCTGCTGGCCTTCTGGGGCCAGGAACCTGTGCCCGGCATGACCGGCCGGGCCATGCAGCTTTTGCCGGGCGGAATGGATTACTTCCGGCTGCAGCAAATGTACGGGCAAATTGCTCTGGTTTATGATGCCCGCTGGCCGCTGCTGCAGACCTATGCCGTGTTTCAGGTGCTGTTACTGCTGGTTACAGTAGGTTTGATTATTTTTAAATGGCACCGCCAGGAGTACATTAAACCCTTTTTGCTGGCGGTGATGGCCGTACCGCTAGCCTTTTTGCTGGCCGGCCTGCTGCCCCAGCCCCACCTGCCGGCTCTGGCCGGGGAGGTTTTGCTCATTACATTGCTGCTCACCGGCCTGTCCATGTTTATGCAGCGGTATCATCTGCTGGCTCCTTTTTTGGTGATTTGTCTGCTGACCGCCCTGGGCATTCTGCTGGATACCTGGCAGGGCGGGCGTTTGCAGGGTGTGTCCGTGTTCAGCTATGACCCGGTGGTGGGAGCGCGGTTTTACGGTATCGGCAATGAGTACATGGGGGTGCTGCTGGGAGCGCTGATTGCCGGGAGCGGGGCGGTACTGAGTGTGGCCGCTGCCGCAGCGCCGGCCTGGCAGGCGGCCATGCGGCTACTGTGCCTGCCGGCTTTCGGCCTGGCCTTGTACACGCTGGCCGCCCCCGGGCTGGGAACCAATGTGGGAGGCACTATAGCGGCCCTGATTTCCCTGCCGCTGACCCTGTTGCTGTATTTCCGGGTCAGAATGAACTGGCGGGTGATTTTGGCCCTGGCCCTGCTGGCCGGTTTATTTCTGGGAGGGTTTATCCTTTATGATATAAGCCGGCCGGTAGCCCAGCAGTCGCACATCGGCCGGGCGGCCGGTGAGGTGCTGGCTGGCGGAATGGGGGCGTTCTGGCAAATTGTGCAGCGCAAAACCGAAGTGAACATCCGCTTGATCAAGTACACCATCTGGAGCCGGGTGTTCATCGCCAGCCTGGGCAGTTTGTGCCTGCTTTTTTACCGTCCGGTGGGAGTCATGAAAAAAATCCAGCTCAAGTACCCGCAGCTTTTTGCCGCCTTTGCCGGGGTGACGGCAGCCAGTATTGGAGCGTTGATCTTCAACGATTCGGGTATTGTGGCGGCGGCCACGGCCATGATCTATGCGGCTCCGCCCATGCTGTACCTGATCTTGAGCGAAAGGAGTTGAAGTGTGATGGCTGTGCTGGGACGTTTTGCGGTGGCAGGGAAGATCATTTACGGGCAGGTGGATGGTGACCGGGTGAGGGAGTTGAACAATTTATTTGAACAAAAACCCACCGGACCGAGTTACCGGCTGGCCGATCTGCAGGTGCTGGCGCCGTGCGAACCTACCAAAGCGGTGTGCGTGGGCCTAAACTACCTGGACCATATTGGGGAATTCGGGCCGCGGCAGGTGCCGGAGGAGCCGGTGCTGTTCATCAAGCCGGCCACCGCTGTAATAGGCCCGGAGCAGCCCATTGTTATCCCCGCCGCGAGCCGGCGGGTGGATTACGAAGCCGAGCTGGCCGTGGTGATGGGCCGGACCTGCCGTCAGGTTGCGCCGGAGGACGCTCTGGATTATGTGCTGGGGTATACCTGTGCCAATGATGTGACCGCCCGGGACTTGCAGCAAAAAGACGGCCAGTGGACCCGGGCCAAGTCCTTTGATACCTTTTTGCCCCTGGGACCATATATTATTACCGGTGTTGAACCTTCCGGACTGTTGATCCAGACCTACATCAATGGTGAGCTGCGGCAGCAGGGCAATACGGCCAGCATGATTTTTTCGGTTCCCGGTTTAATCAGCTTTATCTCCGGGGTGATGACATTGCTGCCCGGGGATGTGGTGCTTACCGGCACGCCTGCCGGGGTGGGACCGGTGCAGGCCGGCGATGTGGTGGAAGTGGTCATCCAAACCCTGGGAACCCTGCGCAATCCTGTTCGATAAACCGCGCGATCGCCATAAATAAAGGCCAGCCTGGCGATAATTGTCTTCTGCCGGTTGGCCTGACAGTATATCCAAAAATTTGTTGACAAAGCAAGATTATATGTTACAATTGAATTTGGTTGGAACCGGGCAGCTCCTGCGGGAGCCGGCGGTTCCAATTAATAATGTTAAAGGGGGAAGATAACTGAAATGAAACCTTTGGGCCGCCATGTACTTGCGGAGATTTACGGTTGTGACTTTGATATTCTGAACGACATCAAAAAAGTCGAAGAGATTATGGTCAACGCTGCTCTGGAAGCAGGGGCGGAAGTAAGGGAGTATGTATTCCACAAATTCAGCCCGCAGGGTGTGAGCGGTGTAGTGGTTATCTCCGAGTCGCATCTGGCCATCCACACCTGGCCGGAACTGGGTTACGCCGCGGTGGATGTTTTTACTTGCGGTGAAAAGGTTGACCCGTGGGACGCCTGCAATTATCTGACCGCCCGATTCTGCGCCAAGCAGATGTCGGCCCGCGAAACCAAGAGAGGGATCATCCCTTATGAAGTGGAGCAGGCGGCCGTAAACCTATAGGGGGGATATTTATTAGTACCCGTTTTAGCGAAAGCTAGTGAGCCTTGCCTTTCCTGGTGAGAAAGGGCAAGGCTTCATTATTTTTGCGCCATATTGCCGGCTAGATTTGGTTTGTGCCGGGCAGGAATATTTTTTTGTACAACGAATACTTAGTAAGCTGATTACATCTTGTACAGGCAGGCAAAGGGGAGGGGCCGGCATGCTGGCGGAGATATTGCTACCAATACGGCCAGAACTGCAGCAAGTGGCCGGATATATGCAAAAACACTTTAGAATCAAGGCTGGTTATCTGGGAGACTTTGCCCATGTGGAGCCGCATCACTGGGACGGCCAGCTGCGACCCGCCCTGATCGTGCTGGTGGCCCGGCTGTTTGGCGATATTGACGCGCGGGTGGTGTCTTTAGCCGGTGTGGTGCAGTTCATCCATCTGGCGGCGCGCGTGCATGCCCGGATCAATGACGAACCGCCCGGCCGGGAAAAATGGGCTGTCGATCCCCGGGAAGGAAGCCAGTATCCGGTGCTGGTGGGGGATTATTTTTATGGCCGCTTTTTCACCACCTTGTGTGAGGCCGGTATAGAAAATTACCTGCAGCCTCTGGCCGAGGTGATCTGTCAGATCAACACCGGGGGCATACTGCGCCTGAAGAAGTCCACCCAGCCGCTGCCGGCCACCTGGTCCGAGCAGCAGATGCTGATTGGACGGGAGACGGCTGCCCTGATTGCGCTGGGCTGCCGCCTGGGGGCGCAGCTGGCGGGAGCCAGCGACCGGCAGGCACAACAAGCGGAGAGTTTGGGATATAATCTGGGTATGGCGGTTGGTTTAAGAGAGAAAAAGATTTATTGCGAGCAGGCGGACATGTTTTTACACCGGGCCCTGGAAATTTTACAGGGTTTGCCCGGGGGGGAAAGCCGCCTGATTCTGCGCCAGCTGCTCCAGTATTTAAGGCAGGAAGAACAAAAGGTATTAAATGTGGGGTAATGTAGCACCATTTAGTTCAAAAAAGGTGGTCGCCGGGATGGTCGATATTCCGCAGCAGTACAAGAGCAAAGAGGAGTATGTGCATCATATTTTTTCCAGTATTGCCCATCGCTACGACCTGTTGAATACCGCGCTCAGTTTCAACCGGGACAAGTACTGGCGGCGTTTTGCCGTGGAGAAAAGCGGCCTTCAGGCGGGCGGTACCGGCCTGGATGTTTGCTGCGGTACGGGAATGCTGGCCCTGGAGCAGGCCCGGGTGGTGGGGCCGGCCGGCAAAGTGGTGGGCCTGGACTTCTGTGAAAATATGCTGGCTGTGGCCAGACAAAATATAGCCCGCACCCCTTACCGGAACAACATTGAGCTGGTGCAGGGCAATGCGGTGGATTTGCCCTTTGCCGACAACACTTTCGACTGCGCCACCATCGGCTTTGCGCTGCGCAATGTGCCGGATATTGCACAAACCATCAGGGAAATGGCCCGGGTGGTCAAACCGGGGGGCAAGGTGGTTTCTCTGGAGCTGTCCAAGCCCAGCTGGCCGGTTTTTAAACAGCTTTATTACCTGTATTTCGATTATATTCTGCCCGTCCTGGGCCGTATCGGGGTGGGTCTGGATGGGCCTTACAGCTATCTGCCCCGCTCCTTGAAATCTTTTCCTCACCAGTCGGAAATCAGGGATTTATTTGCCCGGCTGGGCCTGCAGGATGCCTGCTATTTTGAGCTTACCGGCGGCATTGTCAGCGTCCATGTGGGCACAGTTCCAACTCCATAGGAAAGGAAAAAGCGTATGGGTTATCGTGACCTGCGGTCTTACATGCAGGCTCTGGAACAAAGAGGTCTGCTCAGGCGTATTAGCACAGAAGTATCGGTAGAGCTGGAGATCACCGAGATCACCGACCGGGTCGTCAAAGCAGGCGGACCCGCTTTATTATTTGAAAATGTGCGCGGCTACAATATGCCCGTATTGACCAACGCTTTTGCCACTTACCGGCATATGTGCCTGGCGCTGCAGGTGGAGAGCCTGGATGATATCGGGCGGGAACTGATGCAGTATTTGCGTCCCCCGGAACTGCCCAGCAGTTTCCTGGACAAGCTGAAAGCCCTGCCCAAACTGGCGCAGCTGGCTTCCTTTCTGCCCAAAACCGTGCGTCAGGCTCCCTGCCAGGAGGTCATCATCAAGGATCCGCCCAGCCTGCGGCACCTGCCGGTGCTCAAGTGCTGGCCCGATGACGGCGGTCCTTTCATCACCCTGCCCCTGGTTTTTACCAAAGACCCGGAGACCGGTCAGCGCAATGTGGGTATGTACCGGATGCAGGTTTTTGACGACCGCACTACCGGCATGCACTGGCATATCCACAAGGACGGCGCCGAGCACTGGCGCAAAGCCGGCGATAAAATTCCGGTAGCCGTGGCCCTGGGCGGGGATCCTGCGGTCATATACGCGGCCACGGCCCCGTTGCCGCCGGGCATAGATGAGATGCTGCTGGCCGGCTTTTTGCGCAAGGAGCCGGTGGAGATGGTGCGCTGCATCACGGTGGACCTGGAGGTGCCGGCGCATGCCGAAATCATCCTGGAAGGGTATGTGGACCGGCAGGAAACCCGGCTGGAAGGACCCTTTGGCGACCATACGGGTTACTACTCCCTGGCCGATTACTACCCGGTTTTTCACCTCACCTGCGTGACCCAGCGGCGCCAGCCGGTTTACCCCGCTACCATTGTGGGGCGGCCGATCATGGAAGATGCTTTTCTGGGTAAAGCTACCGAGCGCATCTTTTTGCCTCTGGCCCGAATGGTGCTGCCCGAGCTGGTGGACATGAACATGCCGCCCGAGGGCGTATTCCACAACTGCGTGATCGTTTCCATTAAAAAGCGTTATCCCGGCCATGCCCGCAAGGTCATGCACGCTCTGTGGGGCATGGGCCTGATGATGATGGCTAAGCTGATCATTGTGGTGGATGAAAACGTCAATGTGCAGGACCTGTCCGAGGTGATGTGGCGCGTCTTTAACAATATTGATCCCGAGCGCGACCTGGAAATCACCCGTGGTCCGCTGGATGCGCTGGACCATTCGTCACCGCTGCCGCATTACGGCAGTAAACTGGGCATTGACGCTACCCGCAAGTGGCCTGCCGAAGGGCATACCCGCCCCTGGCCCGAAGATATTGTCATGAGCCGGGAGATCAAAGAACTGGTGGACAGGAAGTGGCGGGAGTATGGTTTGGAGTAAGTTCAGGATATTCCTGGAAATGATCAAATTTGAACACACTATATTTGCTCTGCCCTTTGCCTACACCGGAGCTTTGCTGGTGCACCGGTCCCTGCCGGCGGGCAGAGATGTGCTGTGGATAACCCTGGCCATGGTGGGGGCCCGCACGGCGGCCATGTCGCTGAACCGGATTATTGACCGGCACATTGATGCGGCCAATCCCCGCACGGCCAACCGGGCCATCCCGGCCGGTTTGCTCCGGGTGGGCGAGGTCTGGGTATATGTGCTGCTTTCCTTTGCCCTGTTGTTTTACGCCGCCGCTCAGCTTAGCCCGCTGGCCCTGCGCCTGTTTCCGGTGGCGGTGCTGGTGCTGACGCTGTATTCTTACACCAAGCGCTTCACCTGGGCCTGCCACCTTTTTCTGGGTCTGGCTCTGGGCCTGGCTCCCCTGGGAGCCTGGATTGCTATTGCCAACCGCTTTGATCTGGCGCCGGTCCTGCTGGCCGGCGGAGTGATGTTCTGGGTGGCCGGTTTTGATATCATCTACGCCTGTGATGATTATGATTTTGACCGCAGCCACGGCATTTATTCCATTCCGGCGCGTTTTGGCATTCTGGCCGCGCTGCGTATTTCTGCGGTGTTTCATGTTGTTGCTCCGCTGCTTTTTGCGGCCACCGGCCTGGTCCTGCACCTGGGATGGCTGTATTTCGCCGGGCTGCTGCTGGCGGTGGGACTTTTGTTTTACCAGCATCATCTGGTACGCCCCGATGATTTGTCCCGGGCCGGCGTAGCCTTTTTTAACCTGAACGGTACCCTGAGTGTGGTCATGTTTGTCTGCACATTGCTGGATGTATGGTTATGAGCAGGGGGGAATAATGGTGCGCTATTTGTGGCAGGACAGTGAACTGGCCGATATCGGTGCAAAAGTGCTGGCGGGCCGGCGTTTGGATTTTGACGACGGGGTGCGCCTGTTCCGCTCGGCGGATCTGCTGAGCATTGGGGCCATGGCCGATTATGTGCGCCGCCAGAAAAACGGTGACCGGGCTTATTTTATAGTTAACCGGCATATCAATCATACCAATATTTGTGTCAACCGGTGTCGCTTTTGCGCTTTTGGCCGGGACCCGGATGCCCCGGGTGCCTATACTCTCAGCCTGGACGAAATTGAAGCCAAAGCCCTGGCCTACCGGGACAAAGGGATCAAAGAGATTCACATTGTGGGCGGCCTGAATGAGAGCCTGAGTCTGGACTACTACCTGGAGATGATGCAGCGGGTGCGCCGGGCGGTGCCCGGGGCGGTTATTCAGTCCTTTACCGCGGTGGAGATAGATTATTATGCCCGGCAGAACGGTTTGAGTGTGGAGGAGGTGCTCCGCCGGCTCAAAGAGGCCGGGCTGGACTCACTGCCGGGCGGCGGGGCGGAGGTATTTGCCCCGCGGGTGCGGGAGAAGCTCTGTCCTAAAAAAATCAGCGGCCAGCGCTGGCTGGAGGTGCACGCCACAGCCCACAAACTGGGTATGCGCACCAATGCCACCATGCTGTACGGGCACATTGAAACCATTGAGGAGCGGGTGGAACATTTGCTCATGCTGCGGGAGCAGCAGGACAGGAGCGGCGGCTTCCTGACCTTTATCCCCTTGGCTTTTCATCCCCATAATACCGAACTGGAGCAGGTGGTGCGCACCCGCACCACCGGTTATGATGACCTGAAGGTGCTGGCGGTATCGCGCCTGCTGCTGGACAATTTTGATCATATTAAAGCGTTCTGGATTATGATCGGTCCCAAGCTGGCCCAGATTTCGCTGGCTTTTGGCGTGGATGACCTGGATGGTACGGTGGAAGAGGAGAAAATTGTGCACGATGCCGGAGCCGACACGGCGCAGAGTTTGACCAGACAACAGCTGGTGGACATGATCCGGGCAGCGGGCCGCAAGCCCGTGGAAAGGGATACGCTCTACAACGTGATTTGGGAGGGCTAGAAGTTGCAGAATTTGCGCCTGGGCCGGGTTAGTTATTTGAATTGCTTACCCATCTATTATGCGCTGGAAAGCGGCCTTTTGCCTTTTGCCGGGGAGCTCATTCCCGGTCCCCCGGTGATGTTGAACCGAATGCTGCTGGAAAACGCTTTACACATCACGGCCATGTCATCAATTGAATATGCCCGGAATATGTCCGACTGCGTTATCCTGCCCGATCTGGCCATCGGGGCCGACGGACGGGTAGAAAGCATCATGTTTTTCAGCAAGATGCCGGTAACCGAGCTGGAGCACAAAAAAGTGCTGGTTACCACCTCCTCGGCAACCTCTGTGGCGCTGCTGCGCATCTTGTTTGAACATTATTATCACGTGGATGTGGAAATGGTGGCCGCGCCACCCGATATTACGGCCATGCTCAGCCAGGCCGACGGTGCTTTGCTGATTGGCGATGATGCCATTGCCGCCAATCGCAAGGTGACGCTGGAAAAATGGGATATATTGGTAACTGACCTGGGTCAGGCCTGGAAAGAGTTTACCGGATGCAAAATGCTCTATGCGCTCTGGGTTACCACCAGGCGAGCGCTGGAAGAAATGCCCGAACAGGTGGAAGCGGCCTGCCGGATGTTGCACGAGTCTTACCGGATCGCCAGGGAGAACTGGGAGGCGATGATTGAATACGGGCACCAGCAGACCGGTTTTTCCCGGGCGTTTATCCAGGAGTATCTGCAAAATCTAATTCAATACAGCTTTCACAGCCAGGATCAGCAGGATTTGATGGTTTTTTATGATTATGCCTACAAGAGCGGCATCCTGGATGAACGGGCTGTCCTGCACATTTGGGAGGGAGGAAATTGTCCCGGGTAGAGGCACTGCTGGAACTTGTCGCTCAGGGGGAAAGGCTGAGTCCCGGACAGTATCTGACGCTATACCAGGAGGCCAACTTGCTGGCCCTGGGCCAGGCAGCCAACCGGGTGCGGCAGCGCTGGCACGGGGATAATGTTGTAACTTTTGTCGTTGACCGCAACATCAATTACACCAACATCTGCCGGTGTGGGTGCCTTTTTTGTGCTTTTTACCGCCGGGCGGATGATGCTGATGCGTATGTGATTACGGAAGAAGAACTGCTTCAGAAAATTGCCGAAACCGTTCAGGTGGGCGGCACCGGTGTGTTAATCCAGGGTGGCCTGCACCCCGATCTGGACCTGGCATTTTTTGAAAAGATGCTGCGCACCATCAAGGAGCATTTTCCGGCTGTTCATATACATTCTTTTTCGCCTCCCGAGATTGCCCATCTGGCGGAAAAAGAGGGCCTGGACTACCGGCAGGTGCTGGAAAAACTGCGCCAGGCCGGTCTGGATTCCCTGCCCGGCGGCGGGGCGGAAATTCTGGTGGACCGGGTGCGCGAACTGATCAGTCCGCGCAAGGCCAGTACCCGGGTCTGGCTGGAAGTGATGCGGGCAGCGCATGAGCTGGGCCTGCGCACCACGGCCACCATGATGTTCGGGCATGTGGAGACACCGACCGAACGCATCGAGCATATGCTTAGAATCAGGGAGCTGCAGGATGAAACCGGCGGATTTACGGCCTTTATCCCCTGGACTTTTCAGCCGGGCCATACCGCGCTGGGAGGCCAACCCGTGGGCGCTGTGGAGTACCTGCGGGTGCTGGCCATATCCCGCCTGGTGCTGGACAATATCCCCAATATTCAGGTTTCCTGGGTGACCCAGGGTGCCAAGGTGGCCCAGGTGGCGCTTTCCTTTGGAGCCAATGATTTTGGCAGCACGATGCTGGAGGAAAATGTGGTACGGGCGGCCGGGGTGAACTACCGCGTGCCCATGGAGGAGATTGTGCGTTGCATTCAGGATGCCGGCTTTACCGCTGCCCAGCGCACCAATCTCTATCAAATTGTGCGGGTATTTTAAGGCCTTCCTGATGGGGAAGGCCTTTTTGGCTGAACGCGCTGTTTATTGCGTTTATTTGCAGATTGTATTTCAAGTGCAGGCAGGAAATTTGCAATGGATAGTCGAATAAGCATATTATAAAATAATTGAATATTCATTCAGTTTATTAAGGGGGCAACAGTCATGCAAGCGCAAAAGTGGGACAAAATTCTAACATCACTGCGACCCATGTTTGACCCGTCCAGTGTGGCCATCATTGGTGCATCCAGCAACCCGGACAAGCCCAGTGGACAACCGCTGGTAGCATTGTTAAAAAACGGCTATAAAGGGCAGATTTATCCTGTCAACCCGCGCTATACCGCTGTGCAGGGCATTCCCTGTTATTCATCCATTACCGAGATACCGGGAACAGTAGACCTGGCGATCATCGCCGTGCCGGCCAGGCAGGTACTGGACCAGATGCGCGCCTGTGCCGCAAAAAAGGTGCCGGCGGTGATCATTTTTACCTCGGGATTTGCCGAGACCGGTGCGGAAGGGGCGCAGCTGCAAAGCCAGCTTACCGATCTGGCCCGCCAGCACGGCATCAGGGTGTGTGGGCCCAACTGCATGGGCATCTTCGGTGCCCGGAACTCCCTGATGGCCAATTTTGCCATAGATACCCTGCCCGACCGGGTGATTGTGCAGGACTTTCTGGGATTTATCTCGCAAAGTGGCGGATTTGGCAGTGCGGTTTACGAAATTATTCGCGATCGGGGCATTGGATTCAGCTACTTCATCAGCACCGGCAATGAAGCCGATGTTGATTTTTCCGAATATGTTGCTTTTCTGGTGGAGGATGAGCATACGCGGGTTATTGCTGGCTATCTGGAAGGTGTGAAAGACGGCTCGAAGTTCATTGAGGCCGTGGATAGGGCCAATCGGGCGGGCAAACCCATTTTATTGATCAAAACCGGCCGTCATGAGGCTGCGGCCAGAGCGGCGGCTTCGCATACCGGATCGCTGGTGGGTTCGGACAAAGTATACCAGGCCCTGTTCCGGCAAAAGGGCATCTTGCGCCTGGAGAGCATTGAGGAAATGAAGGTGGCTTTGTCCGTGCTGGCCAGCGGCAAGCTGCCGGCCGGCAACCGGGTCTGCATTGTGGCCACTTCCGGGGGCAGCGGGGTCTTGATGGCGGACAAATGTGCCGAGTACGGCCTGGAGCTGGCCGAGCTCTCCGAGGAGACCAGGCATAGACTCAGTCTGATTTTGCCCGAGTTTGCCTCAACCAGCAATCCGGTAGATATTACCGGTCAGGTGGTGGCCAACCCGTTACTGCTCAAAGAGGCGCTGGAAATCATTCTGGGTGACCCCAATTATGATATCATGATCCTTTGCTACTGGGCTTTACATGGACGTACCGAGCTTTATCTCCAGCAGCTGGCCCAAATGTGTCTTGCATCCAATAAAGTGATCATGAACTTGATCTGGGGCCCGGAACAGCCGGCCATCGAGGTGGTCAACAGCTTGAATGACATGCTGGTTCCGGCAGCGCGGGAAGCTGATTTCGCCGTGCGGGCGCTGTCCTCGCTGGCCTGGTATGTTAAACGGCAGCAGGAACTGCGCCAGCCCTCGCCGGAAGTGCCGGTACCGCCCGGGGCCCGGGAAAAAGTCCAGGATCTGTTGGGCCAGCTCGAGCCCGGCAGTACCCTGGGAGAGTATCGTACCAAGCAGATCTTGCGCTGTTATGGCATTCCCTGCACCGGGGAAATACTGGTTCAGGATGAGGAACAGGCTGTGCAGGCGGCCGAAAAACTGGGTTACCCGGTAGCGGTAAAAATTGAGTCCCCGGATATATTGCACAAAACCGAGGCCGGCGGTGTGAAATTGAATTTATCCAGTGCCGCTGATGTGCGCTGCGCCTTCCGGGAAGTGACCGGCAGCGCCCGCCAGTACCGGCCGTCCGCCAGGCTGGCCGGTGTGCTGGTGCAGCAAATGCTGCCGCCCGGCACCGAGTTGATTGCCGGTATTGGCCAGGACCCGGTTTTTGGCAGCACGGTGCTGTGCGGTTTGGGAGGCATTTTTGTCGAAGCGCTGCGCGATGTCTCCATCCGCCTGCTGCCACTCACCTTCAATGAAGCGCTGGCTATGATTGCTGAGCTTAAAGCGCAGCGTGTTCTGGATGGTATCCGGGGTCGCGGTCCGGTAGACCGGATGCAGTGGGCCCAAATTCTGGTCCGGCTGGCGGCACTGGCCAGTGATTTTCCGTCTATAGCGGAACTGGACATCAACCCGCTCATCGCCACTCCCCAGGGTATTGTGGCCGCCGATGGTTTGCTGGTCCTGAGAAAATGATCAAATAGTGGTTGCGGTGAGCCTGCACTGCCGGGGCCGTGTATAATTTCAGTAGGTGGCAGCAAGGAAATGTCCCCCTGAAAATAGAAATGAGACCTCGTAGCAACAAAAGCACCCCTCAGAGAAAAACAAAGGAGTGTGAGGTCTCATTATGCTAAATATTCGCCAGGTAGTGGGAGCAGTCCTTCTTTTCATCAACGGATTGGTAAAATTAATCAGTGAGAGCAAAGATTTTTATGAACTTGAGAAAGGAACATTTGAACTATGCCAAAAGGTATCCAACCAGATTTTTACATGGGTACTGGAACAGATTGACAATCGATTGATGGAAGAGCGTAATCGCGACGAATGGGAGGTAGTAGGATTTCGGAATAGAACGACCGTCAGCACGTTTGGGGAATTTTCTATTAGAAGGCGCCTATACAGAAACAAAAAAACAGGAGAAACCAAATATTTATTAGATTGTAGATCGTAAAATAGAATTGACCCCCGCTAGTCAAGTAAAACTGACCCAC
>NZ_JBRAJI010000056.1:0-14622 GCF_052744395.1 Desulfurispora sp.
TTAAATATCGCAGAATATCAAGGGTTTTTAAAAATTTATTTCACGGATTCAGGAATAATTTTACCACATTCCCGGACTTTTGTAAAGGATCATCTGCGACCAGCCAGGTATTACATGGTTTGAGCAAGTTCGGCCGCATTTTCATTTACGGCCCGGCCATGCTCCAACAGTTGCTGTAGCTCCTGCCACACCTGGCGGGTAGCCCGGCTGGCCGGCGCATCCGAGGCAGCGAGATAACATTGCCCCTGCTGCAGACACCGAAAGACCGTGCTGTCAAAGGGAATGCGCCCCAATAGAGGCACCTGGCGGCCGGCACATAATTGTTCTATTTCCCGCGTGCGCTGTACAGCTATATCCCATTTATTTATCACCACGGCGGCCGGCACCCGGAAATGTTGCAGCACCTGCAAAAGGCGCTGCAAGTCATGCACACCGGCGGCGCTGGGTTCGGCCACCAGCACGGCCAGGTCACAGTCGGGCAGACAGGAAAGCACGGGACAGCCAATGCCGGGCGGCCCGTCTGTTATGATCAGAGACAGGTTTTCCGCCCGGGCCACGGCCCGCGCCCGGCGGCGCACCTCGGCCACCAATTTGCCTGAGTTCTCCGCCCCGGCCACCAGTGCAGCGTGTACCATGGGACCGGCCACAGTGGTCGAGATATACACCTCTCCCACCTGACGGGGCCGGCGCTCAATGGCACCGCCGGGGCAGATGTAGGCGCACACGCCACAGCCCTCACATTTTTCCTGACGCACGCTAAAATCCACAATGGCCTGGAAGCGGCAAAAATCGGCGCATTGACCACATTGCCCGCAACGATCCCGGTCAATGTAGGCCACGGGCAGGCCGTAAAAGGGGTAGGCTTCACTCACCCGCGGTCGCAGCACCAGGTGCAAATTGGCCGCATCCACATCGGCGTCGGCCAGCACTTTTCCCTCCGCCAGATTAGCCAGGGCGGCGCTAAAGCTGGTTTTGCCCGTACCGCCCTTACCGCTCAGCACCACAATTTCCCGCACTGCCCTCACCTCCCCTGCCGGCCACTATTTCCCGGATGCGCTGCAGCCAATCCAGAAAGAGGGGCCGCCACCGGGGCATCACTTCCACGGCACACAGGCCGGCGGCATAACCTTCCGCCACCCGCCGCTCCCAGGGCAGCCGTCCCAGCAGGGGCAGACCGCTCTGCCGGCAGAAATCTTCAATAATACCGTCATCACCGCTGGAGCGGTTGATCACCACACCGGCCGGCAACCCCATTTGCCGCACCATTGCGGCCGCCAGTTCCAGGTCGTGCCGGCCAAAGGGCGTGGGCTCGGTCACCAGCAAAACAAAATCCGCCCTTTCCACGGTTCTGACCACCGGGCAGGAAGTACCCGGCGGCGCATCCAGGATATTTATGCCCGGCCCCAGGCCCCGCTTTTCCAGGGCCTCGATCAAAGGTGGACTGGCTGCCACACCGGGATCCAGGCGCCCCTGCCAGAACTCCATATGGCCCAAATGACCGGTTTCCACCACGCCAATGCCGCGTTTGCCCACCCGGATGGCTTTTTGTGGACAGAGCGTCCAGCAGCCGGCACAGGAATGACACAGGTTGGCAAACACCAGCGGCGCACCGGGCAAAATGGCCAGGGCATTAAAGGCGCAAATTTGCGCGCAGTAGCCGCAGTAATCGCACTTTTCCTGGTCAATCTCGGGCACTTCCACATGAATTATCTCTTTCCTCTCCAATGTGGCGGGCAAAAAAATATGCCCGTTGGGCTCTTCCACATCACAGTCCAGGTAAGCCACCCGTTCATATTGCGCACTGGCCACCCGGGCCAGACTGGTGGCCAGGCTGGTCTTGCCCGTGCCCCCCTTGCCGCTGGCCACGGCAACGGTTAAACTCTCCCCCACTTTATCCACCGCCCTGTTCATATTACCTGTACACGGGTATGCTTCCTTTGGATAACCTTCTACACCCGGGCGGCCAAACCGTGGTGCGGCGCCGCGTTGGGAGCGGTCAGACGGGTTAAACGGTTCGCCTGGTAAAGGCGCAGGCTGTTTTCCACCGTGCCCTCTATGCCCGTGTAGACCTGCACGCCCGCCGCGTCCAGCACGCGCATGGCGTTGGGACCCACATGCCCGGCCAGGAGCACCTGCACGCCCTGCCCGACTAAAAAGCGGGCCGTCTCAATCCCGGCTCCCCCGCCCGAGTTACATCCCGGCGCGGGCAGGGTCTGCCAGTTTTTTTGCTCGCTGTCGTAGACCAGCAGATACTGGCAGCGCCCAAAACGGCTGTCAATCATGGCGCCAGGTGTGCTTCCCTGACTGCAAACCGCAATTTTCATCCTACCAGCACCTGCCTCCCCGGCCGTAGCCCCGACCCGCACCGGCAGCACCACAAAACCACTGTCTGCCCCTACCTGCAGCATAATTACCGCCGCCCGCAAAGCGACCACCCCGGGCCACCTCCGCCTGCCGGTATCCCCGGCCGTCAACGGAGCTGGCGGATTGCTCCCTGGCCGGAGAGGCCAACTGCCCGGTTTCACCGGGCGGCTGCTGCTCCGCCCGTTCTGGCTGAGCTTCCCTGTCGACAATGCTGCCGGCCCTCCGGTATCCCGCCATCCGGCCGCCCCGCTCGCAGCGCTGAACCGGCCCGCCGCACTGGTCGCAGCGCACCTGCCAGCCCTTCACCCCGTTGCAGCGGGGCTGTGTGACCACGTGACCGCAGTGTAAACATACAAACTGGCGCATAGCAAACCCTCCTGAAATTTATTGACATTTGTTACTTATAGTTTAGCAACATATTTGTCATATGTCAATAATACAGCAGGGCAATCTCCATAAAATTTTAAACCCCCGTTCATAAACGAACGGGGGTAAATCTACTTTTGTAACCCCTACTTGTTCCAAGCCCTGGTTTTATGCCAGGGACACTGTGAACATAGCAGGGTCTTTTCCATCAAGCCCGGGCCGCGCAGCCGCAGCTGCAGCCGCCGCTGAAAGCGCTGCCGCCCGCTTTTTCCAGGCGCACGGCGCACACCTTGAGCTCGGGGATTTGGGCAATGGCATCGCGGGCCGGGTTGGTCAGCTTGTTTATAGCCACTTCCGGGAAGTGGAAGGAGGTGAAGACCAGGCCGGGCGGCACGCGGTCGGTCAGGCAGGCAGCTACCTCCACGCTGCCCCGCCGTGAAGTAACCCGCAGCAGGTCGCCGTCGGCAATACCCAGGGCCGCCGCGTCCTGCGGGTTGACCTCCAGATACTCCCGGCCGTAGTACACTTCCAGGGCCCCGGTGCGCAGAGTCATGGTACCGGTGTGGTAGTGGTAATAGCGCCGGCCCGTGCTGAGCACAAAGGGATAATCGGCATCGGGCTGCTCATGGGGCGGCACGTACTCCACGGCGTGGAATTTGCCCTTGCCCCGGGCGAACTGCCCCACATGCAGCACGGGCGTACCGGGATGGTCGGGGGCCGGGCAGGGCCACTGCAGGCCGCCCTGCTCCAGGCGCTCGTAGCTGATCCCGCCGTAGGAGGGCGTCAGTCCGGCAATCTCGGCCATAATTTCGGCCGGTGAGCTGTAGCGCCAGGGGTGGCCCAGGGCCGCGGCCACCCGGCAGATGATCTGCCAGTCGGGCAGGGCATGGCCCACAGGCTGGATAGCCCGGCGCACCCGCTGCACCCGCCGCTCGGTGTTGGTGAAAGTGCCGTCCTTTTCGGCAAAACTGGCCGCCGGCAGCACCACATGGGCCAGCTGCGCGGTCTCGGTGAGGAAGATGTCCTGCACCACCAGAAAGTCCAGTTTTTCCAGAGCGTGGGCCACATGGCCGGCATCGGCGTCGGAAAGAAGCGGGTTTTCACCCATGATGTACATGGCCTTAATCTGGCCGTGGGCGGCCGCTTCCATCATTTCGCCCACCGTCAGGCCGGGCTTTTCCGGCAGGGAAGCCACGCCCCAGGCCCGGGCGAATTTTTCCCGCACTTCGGGCAGGGTCACACTCTGGTAACCGGTCAGCACTCCGGGCAGACCGCCCATGTCGCAGGCTCCCTGCACGTTGTTCTGGCCGCGCAGCGGGTTGACGCCGCTGTAGGGCTTGCCAATCTGGCCGCAGAGCAGGGCCAGGTTGGCCACGGCAAAGACGTTGTGCGTGCCGCAGATGTGCTGCGTGACACCCATGGTGTAGAGAATGGTGGAGTTGGGCGCCGTGGCATACTCCCGGGCCACCGCGCGGAGGACTTCCGCGGGCACGCCGGTGACCTGAGCGGCGTACTCGGGCGTGTAGCGGGCCACAGTCTGTTTGAAGGCCTCGTAGTCCTCGGTGCGCCCGGCAATGAACTCCTTGTTTTCCAGCCCTTCCTCGATGATCACCTGGGCCAGGCTGTTGAGCAGGGCAATATCACTGCCCGGCTTGATTTGCAGATGGTAGTGGGCCAGTTCGGCCAGCGCCGTGCGCCGCGGATCGGCTACGGCCAGCCGGGCTCCCCGGCGCAGGGCCTGCTTAACCCGCAGGGCAATCACCGGGTGGGTCTCGGTGGTGTTGGTGCCGATGGCCAGGATGAAATCGGCCCCGGCAATGTCGGCTATGGGGTTGGTCATCGCCCCGCTGCCCAATGCAGTCGCCAGACCGGCGACAGTGGGGGCGTGTCAGAGGCGGGCGCAGTGATCGATATTGTTGGTACCGAGCACCGCGCGGGCAAATTTGCTTAAAAGATAGTTTTCCTCATTGGTACAGCGGGCCGAGGCCAGCACGCCCAGGCTGTCGCTGCCGTACTGCTCCTTGATGTGGCCCAGCTTTTCCGCCACCAGGCCGATGGCTTCCTCCCAGCTGGCGGGCACAAACCGCCCGTCTTTTTTAATCAAGGGCTGGGTGAGGCGGTCGGGATGGTGAATAAAGCCGTAACCAAAGCGTCCCTTCACACACAGGGCCCGGCCGTTCACATCGCCATCGCAGGAGGTGACGCCCACCACCCGGCCGTCCTTGACATTGAGGTCGAAATTGCAGCCCGTACCGCAGTAGGGGCAGGTGGTGCGCACCTTCTGGACTTCCCAGGCGCGGGCTCTGGACCGCAGGTCTTTTTCCTGCAGCGCCCCCACCGGGCAAACCGCCACACAGTTACCGCAGAATACGCACTCCTGCGAACCGGCCAGGGAGACATCGCCGAAAGCGCCCACTTTGGTGTTAAAGCCGCGGTTGATGAAATCCACCACATTGTTGCCCTGGATTTCCGCGCAGGCCCGCACGCACTTGCCGCACAGGATGCACTTGTTCATATCCCGCACAATGAAGGGGTTGTCGTCCTCCAGCGGGTATTCATGCCGCTGCCCTTTGAAAGGCCCGCCGTCGCGCACTCCATACAGATAGGCGTAGTCCTGCAGGCGGCAATCACCGTTCCGGCCGCAGGTCAGGCAGTCTTCCGGGTGATTGGCCAGCAAAAGCTCAATAATTGTGCGCCGTGCCTCTATTACCTGCGGGCTCTCGGTTTCCACCACCATACCTTCACTTACGGCTGTAGCGCAGGCCGGCAGCAGGTTGCGCGCCCCTTTTACTTCCACCACGCAGATGCGGCAGGAGCCCACACTGGTCAGCTCGGGATCGTGGCACAGAGTGGGGATGAAAATGCCCAGCCCGGCGGCAGCCTGCAGAATGGTGCTGCCCGGCGGCACGCTCACCGGCCGGCCGTTAATGGTTAAATTTACATCGGCCAACTCTCTCAAAACCTCCCTTCAACCCCACATCTCTTTCAGTCTTGCTTCTGCGCTGCAATTTTTTCCAGGATACCTTCCAGACCCAGCGCCTCGGCCCAGCTCACCGGCTGAAAGACGCCGTCTTTCTTCAATTGGGGCGGCTGCGGATTTTCCACATACAGGAGTTCCAGACCCAAACGCCCCTTCAGGCACAGGGGACGCCCCTGCCCTGGCGCGGTGGTAACCACGCCCACCACTTTACCATCCTTATAAAGCAGATTGAACTGGCAGCCGGCCTCACAAAAGGTACAGGTGACGGGCTTTTTCTGCAACTCCCAGGTCCGCCCCACACCTTGCAGGCGCTTGTAGCTGAGCGCTCCCACGGGACACACGGAGACGCAGCGCCCGCAGTATACACAGTCCGATTCACCCAGGGGTGTGTCCATGGGTGCGGCAATCTTGGTGTTAAATCCCCGGTAGGCGTAATCTATAACGGCCCTCCCCGGCACTTGAGCACAGGTGCGCACACACTTGCCGCAGAGAATGCACTTGTTCATATCACGGATGATGTAGGGGTTATCATCTTCCAGCGGGTACTCATGCCGGGCCCCGCTGAAGCTGCTGGACTTGACGCCGTAGCGGAAGCAGTAGTCCTGCAGGCGGCAATCGCCATTCTTTTCACAGGTCAGGCAGTCCAGGGGGTGGTTGGCCAGGATCAGTTCCAGAATGGTCCGGCGGGCTTCCACCACGGCCGGGCTTTCGGTGTACACCCGCATGCCCGGCGCCACCTCGGTCACACAGGAGGCCGGCAGGTTGCGCATGCCGGGTATTTCCACCACACAGATGCGGCAGGCACCGAAACCGGTCAGCTGGGGCTCATGGCAAAAGGTGGGAATGAAAAAGCCGGCCTGCCGGGCGGCATCCAGCACGGTGGTGCCGCGGGGCACTTTAACCTCCATATCGTTGATTGTCAGGGTAACCATGGGCTTTCACCTGATTTCTTAAACTTTTTCTATGGCCTCGAACTTGCAGCCCAACACGCAGCTGCCGCACTTGATACACTTGGCCGGGTCAATGATATGCGGCTGTTTTTTCTCGCCGCTGATGGCACCCGCCGGGCAGGTCCTGGCGCACTTGCCGCAGCCTTTGCATTTTTCGGGATTGATCCGGTAGGTGAGCAGCGCCGTGCACACCCCGGCCGGACAGCGCTTGTCCTGAATGTGGGCAATATATTCATCCCGAAAATAGCGCAGGGTGGACAAAATGGGGTTGGGGCAGGTCTGACCCAGACCGCACAGCGCAGTGTTCTTGACCACGCGGGCCAGGCGCTCCAGCGTTTCAATGTCCTCCATTTTGCCTTCGCCGTTACAAATCCGGGTCAGGATCTCCAGCATACGGGTGGTACCTTCCCGGCAGGGCGTGCATTTACCGCAGGACTCAGACTGGGTAAAGGTGAGAAAGAAACGGGCCACATCCACCATGCAGGTGGTCTCGTCCATCACCACCAGGCCGCCCGAGCCCATCATAGCCCCGGCCGCGGTCAGCGAATCGTAATCGACGGGCAGGTCCAGCTGCTCTTCCGGCAGGCAACCGCCCGAAGGCCCACCTATCTGCACGGCCTTGAATTTCTTGCCGCCAATAATGCCGCCACCGATGTCGAAAATGATTTCGCGCATGGTGATGCCCATGGGCACTTCCACCAGGCCGGTGTTGTTGACCTTGCCGGTGAGGGCGAAGATCTTGGTGCCTTTGCTCTTCTCGGTGCCCAGTTCGGCATATTTGGTCCCGCCCTGGCGCAGGATCAAGGGCACATTGGCGTAGGTTTCTACGTTGTTCAGGTTGGTAGGCTTGCCCCACAGACCCTTCTGGGCCGGGAAGGGCGGCCGCACTCTGGGCATGCCGCGGTTGCCTTCAATGGAAGTCAGCAGAGCGGTTTCCTCGCCGCAAACAAAGGCACCTGCACCGGCTTTGATCTTGATGGTAAAATTAAAGCCGCTGTTTAGGATGTTTTGACCCAGCAAACCGCACTCCTCGGCCTGGGCAATGGCAATTTTCAGACGGTGGATGGCCAGCGGGTACTCGGCCCGTACATAAATGTAGCCTTCATCGGCCCCCACCGCATAACCGCAGATGAGCATGCCTTCCAGCACGGCATGCGGGTCGCCTTCCAGCACGCTGCGGTCCATGAAAGCGCCCGGGTCGCCCTCGTCGGCGTTGCAGACCACGTACTTTTTATCGCCCGGCGCCTGGCGGACAAAGCTCCACTTCATACCGGTGGGGAAACCCGCCCCGCCCCGGCCGCGCAGGCCGGAAATCTTCACTTCTTCGATGACCTGTTCGGGAGTCATGTGGAAAAGCGCTTTGTGTAGCCCCAAGTACCCGTCCTGGGCAATGTAGTCGCCGATGTCCTCCGGGTTGATATGCCCGCAGTTATGCAGCACCAACCGCTTCTGGCGGGCGTAAAAGGGCACTTCCTGGTAGGTTTTGGCCAATTCGCCGCTCTGCGGGTCTTTGTAAAGGCGTCCTTCCACCGTCTGGTCGCCCAGCAGGTCTCTTTCCACAATTTCCGGTATATCTTCCTCGGTCACCCGGGTGTAAAACGTGTGTTTTGGCTCAATAATCATCAAGGGACCCTGTTCGCAAAAACCATGACAGCCCGTGATTTTTACCTGCACCCGGCCGGCCAGACCGCGGGCGGCCAGTTCTTCCTGCAGCTTTTGCACCAGGCGCGGCGAACCCGAAGAAGTGCAACCGGTACCGGCACAGATCAAGACTTGTCGATCGCCGGCCTCCGGCGGCAGGTTAATCTGGCCCAGCAGTTTTTGCCGCAGCGCACGGCAGTTTTCATCCTCGTGGCACAGCGGCCCCTGTTTGCGGCACAGCACATAGTCCTTGCAGGGAGTGGCCGGCGTGTGCTGGCATTTATCGCAGCATTTGTCCATGATATTTTGCATGGCTGCCCATCTGCCCCCTCTCCTACTCGTACTTCTGCAACGTGGCCACAGCCTTGTCCGGGGTGAGGCGGCCATGGGTATCGTCATTGACCATCATCACCGGCGCCAGACCACAGGCTCCCAGACAGGCCACGGTTTCCAATGTGTAGCGCAGATCGTCCGTGGTACCGTTTTTGCCCACACCCAGGTTTTTGGAAACCGCTTCAAACACCTTGGCGCCACCCCGCACGTGACAAGCCGTACCCTGGCAAACGCGAATAATGTTGCGACCGCGCGGCTTTAAGTGGAACTGGGCATAAAAAGTGGCTACGCCAAAGGTTTTGCTGAAAGGGATTTTGAGCTCGCGGGAAATATACTGCATGACCTCTTTGGGCAGATAACCGTATATTTCCTGCGCTTCCTGCAGCAACGGGATCAGCGCCCCCTTGGTCTGGCGGTACTTGTCCACGGCCTGCTGCAGCGCTGCCATTCTGGCAGCTTCATCTTTGCCACTGCACTGACAGGACAACTTGTTAACCTCCCCTCAAAACTCTCTCCTGACTACCTCAAGCAAGCCCCCGCCGTGCCCCGGTGAAAATCACCCTTTCCTCGGTAACAATCATGTCCACCGGGCAGTCGTGGGGGCCGGGATAGCAGTGCTCCCGAATCTGCAGTTCGTAGGCCGGCGCCACAAAAACCGTGTCCGGCCGGGTGCGGGGCAAAAAACGGTCATAAAAGCCGCCCCCGTACCCCAGGCGGTTGCCCTTTAGATCATAGGCCACGCCGGGCACAATCACCAAATCCAGCTCTTCCGGTGCCAGATGGCGTCCCCGCTCCGGATCGGGCTCCCGGATGCCCCAGGCCCCCTCCCGCAGATCCTCCGGATACCTTTCCAGAACCACCGGTATGAGTTTCTTTTCACTTATTACCGTAACCGGAGCGGCCACCGTCCTGCCACCGGCCAGGGCCTGGCTGATCAGCAAAGCCGTGGCCACTTCGCCCCGGAAGTCCACATAGGCCATCAGGGTACGCGCCTTTTCCCATGCCGGTAAGGCCATCAGCCGCCGGCAGATGACGGCACTTTTCTGCTGGATGGTCACCTCATCCAGGGCCTGGCGGGCCGCCAGCACATCCCGGCGCAGGTTTTTTTTGGCGGCAGCTGTTTGCTCGGTGTTCTCCTTGCCGGACATCGGGCTCCCACCTTCTCCCCGCCTGCCCGGCTCCCGGCAGTCCATCACCACCGCTGCACCCCGGATAAACCGGGAGGACAGGCGCTATTTGTCTGATAAAATTTAACATTTTTTTAAATCATACTAGAGGATCAATTCAACACCGGGCGGGCAGTTCCTGCCGGGGAAGAAACAATTATATCGAAAAATTAGAAAATGCAAAACCCCGCCGGTGAGTCCGGCAGGGCTATTGTTACAGCGAATATACCTTCTCTTCCGGCACTATGGAAATATTGTGGTTTTGCAAAACCTCAATGGCTTTGTCCAGCTGCTCCACCCGGAAGACCACCAGGGCAGCGTTGGTGGCCTTTTGCACAAAAGCGTACAGGTATTCGATGTTGATCTCGGCCTCCTGCAGCACGGCCAGGGCTTCGGCCAGTCCGCCGGGGCGGTCGGTCACCTCCACGGCCAGCACTTCGGTAATACTGACGGTGAAACCGGCCTCTTTAAGCACCTGGAAGGCCTTGTCCGGGCTATTCACAATCAGGCGCAGGATGCCAAAGTCCGTGGTGTCGGCAATGGAGAGGGCGCGGATATTGATGTCGTGCTGGCCCAGCACTTTGGTCACCCGGGCCAGGCGGCCCGATTTGTTCTCCAGAAAGACCGATATTTGCTTGATTTTCACTTGCCCCACCTCCTGCATTTACTGGTTAAATTATACACCTAAAGCTCGCGCCGGTCCATCACCCGTTTGGCCTTGCCCTCACTGCGGGGGATGGTGCGCGGCTCCACCAGCTTGACGCGGGCATTTATGCCCAGCACACTGGCCAGCCGGCCGCGCAGGCGGTTTTCCAGCCCTTCCAGCTGGCGCACCTGGTCGCTGAACATTTGCTCGGAAAGCTCCACCCACACTTCCAGTTCGTCCAGATTGCCCTTGCGGTCCACCACCAGCAGGTAGTGGGGCTCGGTCTCGCCAAACTCCAGCAGCACGCTCTCCACCTGGGAGGGGAAAACGTTGACGCCGCGCACAATGAGCATGTCGTCGCTGCGCCCGGTCACCCGCCGCATGCGCACAAAGGTGCGGCCGCAGGCGCAGGGGCGGTCGTCCAGCACGGTGATGTCCCGGGTGCGGTAACGAATGATGGGCAGGGCCTGTTTGGTCAGCGAGGTAAAGACCAGCTCGCCCTGGGTGCCATAAGGAAGATTTTCGCCCGTATCGGGGTCGATCACCTCGGCAATGAAATGATCCTCAAAGATGTGCATGCCCTGTTTCTCCCGGCATTCCATGGACACGCCGGGACCCAGCACTTCACTCAAACCGTATATATCCAGGGCCGTAATGTCTAATTTTTCCTCCAGCTGGGCGCGCATGCGCTCCGACCAGGGCTCGGCCCCAAAGATGCCCGCTTTCAGGGGCAACTGCCGGAAGTCCAGGCCGGTCCGCTCGCCCTCCTCGGCCAGATAGAGGGCGTAGGAAGGGGTGCAGGTGAGGATGGTGGTGCCGAAATCCTGCATCAGCATCAGCTGCCGGGCCGTGTTGCCGCCCGAAATGGGCACCACCGTGGCCCCCAGGCGCTCGGCCCCGTAATGCACACCGATACCGCCGGTAAACAGGCCGTAGCCGTAGGCGTTTTGCACCACGTCGTGCCGGGTGGCCCCGGCCATGACCAGGGCCCGGGCCATCAGGTTGGCCCACATGGCAATGTCCTCCTGTGTGTAGCCCACCACGGTGGGCTTGCCCGTGGTGCCGGAGGAGGCGTGCAGGCGCACCACCTCGGAAAGGGGTACGGCAAACAGGCCGAAGGGGTAATTGTCCCGCAAGTCCTGTTTGACGGTAAAGGGCAACTTGCGCAAATCGCCCAGCTCTTTGATGTCGCCCGGCTCAATACCCGCTTCCTGCATCTTGTGCCGGTAAAAGGGCACATTTTCGTACACCCGCCGCACGGTTTCCTGCAGCCGGGCCAGTTGCAGCGCGTACAGCTCGTCTCGGCTCATGGTCTCTTTCTCTTTCTCCCAGTACATGCTCATCCCTTCCTTTGTACTTGCAAACTTGTTGCCCCCGTGTTGTAAAAACCCTATACCAGTTCCACGACCCGGGCGTACTTTCCTGCCAGAGCGCTATATTTTTCCCCCCGCAGGTCCCGCCCCCGCATGTCAAAGGCCCGGCCGGGCAAAAGCAGCAGATCCACCGGCTTAAGCTCCTCCAGCACCTGCACCATGTCGGTTACGGTCAAAAGCCCGGCGCAGGCGATATTGCCGCCGAAAAACCGGTTGGGCACGGCCACCAGCTCCACCCGGGACAAGGGCGGCCCCCAGCGCTGCAGAGCGGCCTTAAGCAACGGGTGGGCCAGCTCTCCGGTGAGAACCCGCACGGTGGACGGGCGGTGGCGTTCAATGACGGCCGCCGCGGCTGCCATTTCGGCGGGCGCCAGATCATAGTCCAGCACCAGTCCCGAAGTAGAGCGAGCTTTTTTCTCCAACCGGACAGTAAAAACACGCTCCCCCCGCCGGCAGGTGAGCAGGGGCCGGGACCAGGCAAAAGCCTGTTCAAAAGCATCCGCCCGGCTGAAAACCGGCCGGCCGCCCACCTCCAGCACCACATCCCCCGCTTTAAGACCAGCCACCTGCGCCGGGGAACCGGGCCGTACACCGGCCAGCTCGGCGGCCAGATCGGTCAGACCAGGCGGCTCCAGGGTGAGGGGCACGGCGCATTCCTGCCGCCATTTTTGCACCAGCTGCTCCAGCTCTGCTCTTTCCGGGCGGGACAGGCGCAAAAAATCGGGCGCCAACCGGGTAAAGCCGGGCACAAACAGGCGGATGCAGGCAGCACCACTGGCTGCCAGGAACCGGAGAGTATCATTTACATCGTCCCAGCCCACCACCCGGGGCAGGGCCACCACACTGCCCTGCCAGAGCACCCCGGCAAGGCTCAGCAACTCACCGGCGGCCAGGGCCACCGCCGCCCGCCCGTCCCGCATCAGCCTTTGCCGCCCGTCCGGTGAGGCGCTGTTCAGCGAGAGGGTAATTTCCAACGGCTGCATCCCGGCTAAAAACCCCACCATCTCCCGGTCCAGCAGCGTGCCGTTGGTGGTGAGCTTGATGGGCAGGCCGGGAAAACGGCGGCGCAGCCGGGTCAGATACGACCGGAACTGCGGGTGGGTGAGCGGCTCGCCTTCCATCAGCCGGGTGACCGATTCGCCAATCACCACCGGCCGGCCGGGATCCAGGCAGTCCAGCATCAAATGAAACTGCTCTTCGCTCACCGGCGGCAAAAAAATGCTTTCCACCCCCGGCGGGTTCTGGTGGTGGCTGCAAAAAAGGCAACGCACATTGCACACCGAAGTGAGGGGCAGGATGTTGTGCCGGCCGGCACAGTGCACCAGATAACTATTTATTTCATATTCCGACAATTTTTGCTGCACAATTTCACCCACAGAGCCAGGGCCGGTGGCCCAGGTTATCTACAGACTTATCCACATTATCCACAACCGGCAGTTCCTGCTGGCTGTGGACATACAGTGCTGGGTTTTAATGTAAATTAATCACCAGTTCCCGTACCGGTGCCCACCCGGAACGACAGGTGCCACAGTTTTCCAGTTTATCCTCCTGCTTAACCCACAGTCATATTATCCACAGCCTGTGGATAAATCTCTGGATAAACCGTAATTTTTCACCGCAGTGCTGTGTATAATTTTTCGGCCTGGTAGGCGTCCTGCCCCGGCTCCAAATAGGGCACGGCATTTACGGTCAGGGGCGCAAAATCGCCCCGCAGATATTTATAGTAGCCGGCGCAGGCCACCATGGCCGCGTTGTCAGTGCACAGCACGGGCGGCGGACAGGCCAGCCGGCAGCCCTGCTGCGCCGCCGCCCGCTCCAGAGCCGAACGCAGGGCGCTGTTGGCCGCTACCCCTCCGGCCAGCAGCACCTGGCGCACACCGCAGCGCCTTACGGCCTGCATGGTCTTTTCCACCAGCACATCCACCACGGCCTGCTGAAAGGAGGCCGCCACGTCGGCTCTGTTCACCTCCACCCCCTGCTGGGCCGCCCGGTGCAGGTAGTTGAGCACGGCCGACTTGAGACCGCTGAAACTGAAGTCCAGGCTGTCCTCCTCCAGAAAAGCCCGGGGAAATTCCACCGCCCGGCTGTCGCCCTGCCGGGCCAGCCGGTCGATCGGCGGCCCGCCCGGATAACCCAGGCCCAGCACCCGGGCCACCTTGTCAAAGGCTTCCCCGGCCGCGTCGTCGCGGGTCTGGCCCAAAAGCTCAAAATCACCCAGCCCCCGCAGCAGGAGCAAATCGGTATGTCCGCCGCTGACCACCAGGCACACGGCCGGCAATTCGGGCAGGGGTTCCACCAGCCAGTTGGCCAGCACATGGGCCTGCATGTGGTTAACCGCCAGCAGGGGAATATCCAGGGCCAGGGCAATGGCCTTGGCTGCCGATAAACCTACCAGCAGGGCGCCCACCAGCCCCGGCCCGCAGGTCACGGCCACACCGGAGAGGTCGAGCCAGCCTATACCGGCTCGCTCTAGAGCCTCCTGCAACACCGGATTGAGCCATTCCAGGTGTTTGCGCGAGGCCACCTCGGGCACCACACCGCCGAACTTGCTGTGCTCGGCCACCTGGGAAGCAATCACGCTGGACAGGATCTGCCGCCCGTCCCGCACCACAGCCGCGGAAGTCTCATCACAGGAAGTTTCTATACCCAGGATATGAACCGCCATAAACCCACCTTCCTTTACTTTCCCCCAAACCGCACCGGTCCGGGGGCGAAGTATCTGTTTAGCCCTTTAACCAAATAAAAATATCCTGAATCCGTGAAATAAATTTTTAAAAACCCTTGATATTCTGCGATATTTAAA
>NZ_JBRAJI010000057.1:0-14405 GCF_052744395.1 Desulfurispora sp.
TAAATATCGCAGAATATCAATGGTTTTTAAAAATTTATTTCACGGATTCAGGTTTATATCAGTTTAACATAAGTTGAATATCAGAACCTACAATAGCCTAATTAAATTTTCATAAATTTTGCGGAGGAGAACCACGCCCCCTCCGCAAACAGCTGGCCCAGCTTAATTTCCGCCACTTATAATCGCCGCCAGATGGCGGCGGCGGCAGCCAGCGCACAGCTGCGGCAGCGCCCCTTCCGCCCCGGTGCGCTGCTGCACCAGCTGGAGCAGCTCCGGACTGGCCAGGGCCTGGCCGCAAAGCGCACAGGACACTACTTCTCTTTCCACCTGCCAGGGCCAGCCCACCAGCCGCCCCTCCCGCAGCTTAAAGTTCACCACCCCGGTAGGACAAACCCGGGCGCAGGCCTGGCAGGCCACACACCGGTCAGGCGGCTTGCCCCAGGGTGCGGTCACCCGCCGCAAGCGGCCCCGCCAGGCAAAGCCGATGGCCTCCACTCCCTGGGTAGCACAGGCCCGCACACAGCGCCCGCACAGCACACAGCTATCCACAGCCTGCCGCCGGGCAAAGGGGGTATCCGCCACCCCCAGCTGCTGCATCAGCTGCTGCACCGCCGGGGTGCGGGCCGCCCCGGGCACAGCGGCCAGCAACAGCTGCAGCAACACCTGGCGGGCCCGCACCACCCGGGGCGAAGCGCTGAGCACCTTCAGCCCTTCCTGCACTGGCAGGGTACAGGAGGCCGCCAGGCCCGGCCGCCCCCCTTCCAGCACTTCCACCACACACAGCCGGCAGGCCCCGTAGGGCGGCAGGGCCGGGTGGTGGCAGAGCGTGGGAATGACGATCCCTTCCCGCCGGGCCACCTCCAGCACAGTAGCCCCCGGTTCGGCAAAGTAGTCTACCCCGTCAATCCAAAGCTGCACCGCTCACCCCTCCTTAAGGCGCCACCACCTGCACGGCCCCCCGGGGACAGGCCAGCAAGCAGGCCCGGCAACCGATACACTTGTCCCCGTCAATCTGATGCGGCTGCCGCAACTGCCCCGTCACCGCCCCGGCCGGGCAACTGCGGGCACAAAGACCACATCCGCTACAGCGCTCCTCATCCACCCGCAGCGCAAACAATCCCGGACAAACCCCGGCCGGACAAAAGCCGGCCAGATGGGCCTCGTACTCCTCACGGAAATAGCGCAGTGTGGACAGCACGGGGTTGGGCGCGGTCTGCCCCAGCCCGCACAGAGCGGTTTCTTTAACCACACCGGCCAGCTCTGCCAAAAGCTCCAAATCGGCCGCCTGCCCCCGGCCGGAAGCGATCTTTTCCAGCAGTTGCAGCATCTGTCCGGTGCCCTCCCGGCAGGGCAGACACTTGCCACAGGACTCGGCACTGGTAAAGGAGAGAAAATAGCGGGCCACATCCACCATGCAGCTGCGGCTGTCCAGCACCACCATGCCTCCCGAACCCATAATAGAGCCAGCCCGCCCCAGCGCTTCGTAATCCACCGGCAGATCCAGCAAAGCGGCCGGCAGACAGCCGCCCGAAGGGCCACCGGTCTGCACGGCCTTGATGGGATAAGCGCCACTGCCACCGCCCATACCCTCCACAATATCCCGCAGCCGGGTGCCCATGACTACCTCCACCAGACCGTTGCGCCGCACCTGACCCACCAGGGAAAACACCTTGCTGCCCCGGCTGCCCGCCGTACCCAGGGCGGCATAACTTTCCTCGCCCCAGGTAAATAAAAGGGGCACGCTGGCCCAGGTTTCCACATTATTGATACAGGTGGGGTACCCGTAAAGCCCCTGCTGGGCTGGAAAAGGCGGCCGGGGACGCGGTTCGCCCGCCCGTCCTTCAATGGAGGCAATCAGGGCGGTTTCCTCACCGCACACAAAGGCGCCCTGGCCCTGTACCAGCAGCAGATCAAAGTCCCAACCGCTGTCCAGGATATTGCGTCCCAAAAGTCCGGCCTGGCGGGCACAGCGGCAGGCTTCCTCCAGAGTTTTTACCGCCAGCGGATATTCCGCCCGCACATAAATAATGCCCCGGGTAGCGCCCATAGCCCGGGCTCCAATTAACATGCCCTCCAGCACGGCGTGGGGGTCGCCCTCCAGCAGGCTGCGGTCCATATAAGCGCCGGGGTCTCCTTCATCGGCATTGGCAATAATATACTTTACCTCCCCCGGCGCCTGGCGGGTCAGATCCCATTTGCGAGCGGTGGGGAACCCCCCTCCCCCCCGGCCCCGCAGGCCGGAGCGTTCCACCCGGGCCAAAATTTCCTCGGGCGACATGGACAAGGCCCGCTTCAGGCCCCGGTAGCCGCCCCGGGCCATATATTCTTCCAAAGAAAAGGGATCGATCAGGCCGCAGTTGCGGGTCACCAGGCGGGTCTGACCCCGGTAAAAGGGATGCTGGCTTAAAAGGGGCCAGCCGGCAGGCACCTGGCCGCCCGGCCGGTCCAGCAGTCTCCCGGGAAAAAGCTCGTCGGCCGCCACCACCCCCAAAAGACCTTCCCGCAGCGGCCGGCCCGCCAGCAAGGCGCTCAGCAGTTCCCCGGCCCGCTGCGGGTTTACCCGCCCGTACACAAACCGGGGCCCGCCGGGCAACTGACAGGCCACCACCGGCTCCTGCTGACAAAAACCCGGGCAGCCTGTACTGCCCACCAGCACCCGGTTGGGGTGCTGACCGGCCCGTTCCTTCAGCGCCGCCAGCACCTCGCCCGCTCCGGCCGCCAGCCCGCAGGAACCCAGCGCCACACTGACCTTGCCCAGCGCCGGGTAAAGGCGCGCCTCGCCCGCCCGCTGCCGCTCCCGCCACCAGCTTTCAGGGCGCAATTCCCTCACCCCCCGCCAGTCCGTCCAGCATCCGGCCCACCTGGTCTGCCCCCAGCCGGCCGTATACCCGGCCGTCCACACTGACCACGGGGGCCAGGCTACAGCAGCCCAGACAGCGCACTTCCTCCAGGGTAAATTGCCCATCGGGCGTGGTCTGTCCCACCGCTATGCCCAGCTTTTGAGCCAGCGCCTGCCCTACCTGTTCCGCCCCGCGCACGTGGCAGGCGGTTCCCCGGCACAGGGCAATCACCTTCTCCCCCCGGGGGGTCAGGCTAAAAGCGGCATAAAAAGTAGCCATGGCAAAAAGCCGGCTTAAAGGTATTTGCAGGACTTTAGCCAGCTCCTCCAGCACCTCGAAGGGCAGGTAGCGATACCTTTTCTGCACTTCGGCCAGCAAGGCCAAAAGCCGCCCCTCCCCGGGCGGACAGGCCGCCAGCAGTTGTTCTATTTCCCCCGCCGACAAACTATCCCTCCTTGCCGGCAACCCGGCGGCCGCACAGCGGGCAGCCGGGCTGCCTTTCCACCTGAATCAACATTTGCCGGTTGAGCAACTGGTCATAAACCGTCCGCATCCCCCAGGACCATGTTTTCAGCTGCAGCAGGTACTTTATGGCAGCACCGGCCAGCAAAATGCCGGCCATACCCGCCGCCGGCCCCGTTACCGGGATATCGGACGGGCAGGGGTATTCCCGGGGCCAGTAGCAACCCAGGCAGGCGCTGCGGCCCGGCTGGCTCCAAAAAACCTCGGCGCTGTACTCCTGGACAAAAGCGTGGCCGATGGGGCGACCGGCCCTCAGGGCGGCCCGGGCCGCCGCCAGCTTGTCGGCCGGCCGGTCCAGAGCCTCCAGACAAAGATCGCTCCGGGCGGCCAGCTGAAGCATCTGCTCCTCGTCCACCCGCTGCGCCACCACCTGACACCGCACCCCGGGATTGACCTCGGCCAGGTGGCTCTCCGCCGCCCGGGCCTTGTATTGGCCCAGATCGCTCATGGTATAGAGCACCTGCCGGTGCAAATTGGACAGTTCCACCCGATCACCGTCTACCAGCCAGAGCTGGCCCACTCCGGCCGCCGCCAGATACAGGGCAGCCATACAACCCACGCCGCCCAGCCCCAGCACCACCACCCGGCCCCGGGCCAGCCGCTCTTGACCGCTCTCTCCCCAACCGGGAACAGCCATCTGCCTGGCATACCTCCCCACTTCCATCCCCCGGCCCTCCTTTCCCGCGCCCTGCCAAACACCCGCTGCTCTTTAAGCCGCCCCGCCGATTACGCCAAAGGAAACCACATCGCCTTCGGCCAAAGGGGTGGCCAGCCCGGCAGGAAAATGCCCGGCTTGGTTTAAATCCAGCGTATTCACATTGATATTCAGATAATCCTGCTGGCTGTACAATGGACGGATGTAACACAGGCGGATAAATTTATACCCGTAACGTTCCTGCAACCGGTCCAAAAGCTCCTGCACCGTGCAACCAGCTGGCAAATCCACTTCTTCCATCAGGCGCCCGGTCAGCGTGGAGAAAAAACCGTAGTAGCGCAGCAGCACCCGCATGCTACCGGTTCACCTGCTGCTCCAGATATTTTTCCCGGTACGGAACCAGTTCGGCGGCCACATCCTCCAGCCCGTAGGCCGCCAAAGTCTCGGGCTGCACGAAACCACTTTGGGCATCCCAGCCCCGCACGGCATAATAACGGGGCAAAAGCTCCTCCTCGGGGAAGACCACACCCTGGTTGGGTCCTTCGGGCATGGGCTCCCGGGTAAAGCGGGCCGGATTTTTATCCTCGTGCCGCCCCACCAGCAAGCGGTTCCAGTAAGCCCGCTCCAGGTGCACAATGCGCCCGCCGATCTTTAATAGCTCCTCCGGCCCGATCTCCAGGCCACAACCCGTCTGGAGCAGGCGGGCCATGTCCTCCAGGAGCACAGCATAGGACCAGTTGTGGGCAAACGTACACTGGGTCAGGCTATCGCCTACCGCTTTCAAATCTTCGCAGTAACACTGCATCTCGGGCTTGCGCACCGGAGACAGGCGCTCCTCGGCCTCACTGGTGCCCAGAATTTTCTCCACCAAGCCGGGATAAAAGCGCCCGGTCAGTTCCAGACAGGGCAGACCCTGCAGGTGATCGGCCCCCCGGTGTCCGGTGGCAAAGCCAATGCCAAAAGCAAATCCCAACCCCCGGGGGTCGTCCTGAGACATGTCATTGCCCTTCACCGTCATGGTATACTCTTCACCCACACCAAAGTGCCGGGCTGCCCGGAAAGAGCCTTCCGCCAGGATGTCCCCCAGCCCCTGGCGCAGCGCAATCATCTTGATCAACCGGTCAATTACTGTTTGATCGCCCCAGTTTAACTCTAGCCCACCGGTCTGCTGGCTGTTTAATAGCCCTTTTTCCCAGCACTCCATGGCCCAAGCAATGGCGCCGCCCGTAGAGCAGGAATCCATGCCGTATTCATTGAGCAAAAAACTGTTGTGCAGCACGGCCGCCGGATCCAGCAACCCCAGCCGGGGGCCGATGGCCGTCAGAGTTTCATATTCGGGCCCGCCCCCGGCCTCACCGGCATACTGTCCCCGGTCAATGCGGCTGTAGCGCCCACAGGAAATGGGACAGGCAAAACATCCCTCCCGGGCGGCCAAAAACTTGTCGCGATGGTTTTCCCCGCTGAGCAGATCGGCCCGGGGGTGATAGCCCGACTGGAAGTTGCGCCAGCAAAACCAGCCCTGCTCATAGTTGGCCGGCATGGTCAAAAGCCAGGTCCCCTGGTCATAGAGCATTTTCACCATGATGTCCTGCTGCATCCGCCGGCGCAATTCGGCGCACACCTGGAAAAACTCCCGGGGCCGGGCGATGGACACCGGACGGGTACCGCGCACCACCACGGCTTTCAAATTTTTCGACCCCATTACCGCCCCCATGCCGGTGCGGCCGGCAGCCCGGGACACATCGTTAATTACACAGGCAAAGCGCACCCGGTTTTCCCCGGCCGGTCCAATCAGAGCGATGTGCACATCGGGGTTACCCAGTTCCTCTTTGAGCAGTTCATCGGCCTGGGAAACCAGTTTGCCCCAGAGGTGCCGGGCATCCCGGATTTCCACCCGGTCACCGTCAATATACAGGTATACCGGATGGTCGGCCCGTCCCTGGACCACCAGCTGATCGTAGCCGGCAAATTTGAGTTCGGCCCCCCAGTGCCCACCCATGTTGGCATCGCCCGGCCCGTGCGGGTGCTGCAGCGGTGAACAGGCTGTCACCGTAGTGCGCCCGCTGCAGGGCGAAAAGGTTCCGGTAAGCGGCCCCACCCCGAAGATCAGGCGGTTGTCCGGCCCCAGGGGATCGGTGCCCGGTGGCACCTCCCGGTAAAGCAGGGCACTGTTAAATCCCCGCCCGCCCAGCCAGTTTTGCCGCCATTCGGCGGGGATATTTTCCACACTCCACTGCCCGCTGCTCAAATCCACCCGCAACCTTCTACCTGTCCAGCCGTACAGCATGGGCGCCCCCTCCTTCCTGTTCCAGCAGGCGGGCCAAAAATTCCCGCCGCCGGTTTTGCAATGAATCATCCAGGTAACCGTAGCGCAGAGCTCCGGAAGGACAGAACTGCACACAAACCGGATCCCCGTCGCACAGGTTGCACTTCATGGCCACCTGCTTTTCGGGGTGATACCCGGCCTGTCCCAGCGGGCAGGCCAAAGCACAGGCCCGGCAACCCAGGCATTTTTGTTCATCCACCACCACCGCCCCGGTAACCGGGTGCAAGCTGATGGCCCGCACCGGGCAGACCAGCATACAGTACGGCCGGCTGCAGTTGGCACAGGTAGTGGGCACACTGATCCCCCGGGCCTCGAACTTGACCACCCGGTTGCGGGCTAAAAGCGGGCTGCATTTGCCCTCGTGGTGGAGGGAACAGGCCATTTCGCAGGTGCGGCAGCCCGTACACCGGCGAAAATCCACCAGCAACATTTTTTCCACTTTGCTCCTCGCCTCCCTGTTCTGTACAGGAGATCGCCACCGGCCTTCCGGTCGATCCCCCAGGCTGATTTCAAAATTATAGCAATATATATGCCATACACCAGACAGTACCATGTTCGACATATTTCGCCATCAGGCAAGCGGATTCTTCTTTTTGATCCCCGCAGGCGGACTCTAATCGCCCCCTCCTAACCCCTGAAAGGTCGGGCCGCAACAAAAAAAGTGCCGCCAAATTGGCGGCAACGCCGATCTATTTTTCCTGTAAATAATACCGCAACTGGCGGGGGGTGAGATTGAGCCGCTCTGCCGCCTGCTGCCGGCAGTTTCCGCACTGCTCCAGGGCTCGCCGCACCACCCGGCGGGCAAAATGCTCCTGCAGCTGGCGCAGTTCCTGCAGGCCCGCCGGCAGATCGGGCAACTGGTCCGGGGACAGGGAATCCAGATACTGCTCCAGGGCCCGGCGCAAAACCTGGCCCACAGTCCCGGCCGGAGCGGCCGGGGAAGAGACCGGTGCCGGGGAGGACGGTAAATACGAACAGGCGCTTTGCTCCGGTTCTCCCCAGGGCAGCTGCAGGTGGCCGGGCATGATGGTTCCCCCGCCGCTGTGCACGGCCGCCCGGGCCAGCACATAAAGCAGTTCCCGGACATTGCCCGGCCAGTCATATTCCTGCAGTAGCTTTAGCGCCGGGCGGGAAATGCCGGTCACCGGAACATCCAAACGCTGCCGCAGAATGTATTCCACCAGGGCCGGCAGATCCTCCCGCCGCCGGCGCAGGGGCGGTACCTGCAAGGTTACCGCGCTCAGCCGGTAATACAAATCGGTGCGGAAACGCCCTTCCCGCACGGCCGCCCGGATGTCCCTATTGGTGGTGGCCAGCACCCGGGCGGCGAAAGGGCGCAGCTGTTCGCCGCCCAGGCGGGTGAACTGGCGGGTTTCCAACACCCGCAACAGCAGCACCTGCAGCTGCGGCCCGGCCTCGCCCAGTTCATCCAGCAGCAGGGTGCCCGTACCGGCCAGCTCCAGTACACCGCAGCGGGCCTGCCCGGCACCGGTAAAAGCCCCCCGCTCGTGGCCAAACAGCTCGCTGCCCAGCAGGGAATCGCTGAAAGCGGCGCAGTTCACCCCCCAGAAAGGACCCGGCCGGCGGCTGCGCCGGTGGATAAAACGGGCCAGCACCTCTTTGCCGCTGCCGGTCTCGCCTTCAATCAGCACAGGCAGCGTCGTAGGCGCCACCGCCGCGGCCCGGGCCAGCAACTGCCGCATCAGCGGACTTTGCCCCACAAAAAGCTCGCCTTCTTCTCCGCCCTTTTCCCCCACCGGCAGTCCCGCCTCAGCAGTGGTTACCGACACCGGCGGTGCCAGGCGATGAATGAGCTTTTCCAGGGCCTCGACCTCGGCAAAAGGCTTTTCCAGATACTCCTCGGCCCCCAGGCGCAGCGCGGCCAGAGTGTGCTGCACCGTACCGTAACCGGTCATGATCACCACCCGGCAGGCCGGACAGCGCTTTTTTAAATCGGCGAGCAAATCCAGACCGTCGCTGTCGGGCAGCTTTAAGTCCAGCAGGGTTAAATCAAAGCGCTGGGTGCGCAAAAGCTCCTGCATTTCCCGTCCCGTAGCGGCCACCAGCACTTCATAATGCTCCTGCAACAAGTGGCGGAAGAAAACGCCCACTTCCCGTTCATCATCCACCACCAGCACTCTGGGCTTGGACAAACAGCATCCCCCTCACTGTTCAATCAACAGCTTCTCCCCGGCCCAGCGGGGCAGCACCAGACAAAAGGTGCTGCCCTGTCCCGGCCGGCTGCGCACCAGAATTTCTCCCCCGTGGGCCCGGGCAATCTCCCGGCTGATGGCCAGTCCCAGGCCGGTACCGCCCCGCCGGCCCCGGGTGGTGTAAAAGGGCTGAAATATTCTCTCCCGGCAGCCGGCAGGCACTCCGCAACCCTCATCGCGCACACACCAGTACACCCGCTGCCCGCCGGCCAGCACTTTTACCTCCACCCCCAAGCGCCCGGTACCGTGCAGGGCCTCAGCAGCATTGAGCAGCAAATTGACCAGCACCTGGCACAGCTGCTGGCGGCGGGCCCAGACCGGCGGCAACCGCTCCGGTATTTGACACACCAGCTGCACCTTTTGGCGGCGCAGGGCATGCCCCACCAGTTCCAGAGCCTCCTCAACCACCCGGCCCGGTTCCACCCTCTCCGGGGCATCCTCCTGCTGGCGGGAAAAATCTAACAGGCGGCGAATGATCTTCTGGCAGCGCAGGCCGCAATCCTTAATGCCCGCCAGCAGTTCCTGCTTTTCAGGCAGCAGCACCGCCCCGCTGCGCTGCAGCAAACTGGCATGACCAATGATGGCGGTAAGTGGACTGTTCAGCTCATGCGCCACCCCGGCGGCAATCTCCCCCAGCGCCGCCAGGCGGGCCGAATGCACCAGGCGGGACTGCAGCTGCACCTGCCGGGTGACATCGCGTATGGTCAGCACCACTTCCTGCCCTCCGGCCTCTTTTTCTTCGACACCAGTCACCGGGGATACGGCCAGTTCCCAGACCATCTCCCCCGGCCAGTGCACCCGCTGCCGCACCGTCCGGCCGGTAGCCCGCACCCGGGCCACCGGACAGCCCCCCTCCAACCCGGCCGGCCAGAAACACACCTGCTCCCCCCGGCCGGGAAAATGCCGGCGCATGCGCTCATAGGCCGCGTTGCAGCGCACCACCCGGCACTGCCCGTCCAGCACCAGCAGAGCGTCGGCCACCGCCCGGCAGGTAGCCACCCAGGCCTGGCGCAGATGGCTTTCCCGCTGGAAAAGGCGGCTGTTTTCCAGACAAACCGCCAGGTGATCGGCCAGCAGCTGCAGCAGAAGCACATCCTCCCGGTCAAAGGCCTGCTTTTGCCGGCTGCCCAGATTGAGCGTGCCGATCACCTGTCCCTGCAGGGCCAGGGGCACCACCACGGCCGACCGGATCCCCAGGCGGGCCAGATCGGCGTCCTCCCGGTAAGCCCCGCCCACGGCGGTAATATCCCGCCGCAGCACCGGCCGCCCTTCCCGCACCACCCGGCCGGGCACACTGTCCGCCAGTTCCAGCACGGTTCCTTCGGCCAGCAGGGTCTGCCCGGCCGGCAGCCCGGCCTTGATCACCAGCCGTCCTTCCTCTAAAAGGCAAAAACTGAGCAAATCATGGGGCACCATTTGCCCCAGGCGCAGGGCCACCTCTTTGACCATGTCCTGAAAGGACATCTGCACAGTAATACTGCGGGAAAGACCTCCCGCCGCCTCCAGCTGCACATTGCGCCGCCGGGCCTGGCGGGCCAGACGCCGGGCCAGCTGAAAGCTCTCCTGCCAGCGCTCTTTCAAGCGCACCGCCCGGCTGTACAGGCGGGCGTTTTCCAAGATCAGGGCCAGCTGGTCGGCCACCTGCTGCAAAAAGGCCTCGTCATCCCGGTTATACATGCCTGGCCGGCAGCTGCCCAGGTTGAGCGTCCCCAGCACCCGCTCCCGCACCACCAGCGGCACAATCACCACCGCCCGGATGCCCAGCACGGCCAGGTCCCCGCTTTCGGCATAGCCGGGCGGCAGCTGCACATCCTCCACCCGCAGAGCGCGCCGGTTTTCAATCACCCGCCAGGGCAGGGAATCGGCCCGGTCCAGCACCCAGCCCTCATACAGCACCGGAGTGTTGCGGGGCACACCGCTGTGAATCACCAGCCGCCCCTGCTGCAGCAAACAAAAACTGAGCAGATCATAGCTGACCACCTGCCTGAGCCGCCCGGTTACACTGTCCAGCAGTTCGGTGAAGGGGGTATTCACGGTCACCGAACGGGCAATCTGGCAGATAATCTCCAGCTGCAGATTGCGCCGCAGCAATTGTTCCACCAGGGACTGGTTTAACAATCTGTATCACCTTTTTCCAGCTTCACCTTAATCTCCGAATACCTGATTATGTTAAATCATATCAAAATTACCTTCAACCTTCCAGCCAAAACGCTCAATTTTGGTTATTGCAATAATTATCTGACACGAAGTATAATTTAGACACAAGGGCATATTAATGGTGGATGAAGCAGGCAGGAGAGTTCCCCTGGCTGGGGAACGCCGAAGAAGCAAGCCGGCATCACAGGGGATGGTGCCCGTGAAACTTTCAGGCCAGCCTACTGCCGCTGACACCCCTCTGGAGAGCTCCCTGCCCGGTTGCGGCGCGGGACACCGAAGGAGTAAATCTCTCAGGTAAAAGGACAGAGCCATTACCCCACCGGGGAAGGCTCTGTTTTTTATTTGCCCCGCCCAGACCCGGCAAAATATTGGGGAGGTGAATAAGGGTAAGCTACCGGGATACCCCCCCATTGCCGAATTTTTTATTGTTTTTATTTCATCAACCAGTACACTGAAGAAAAAGGGGGAACATTGAACACATGGACAAAATCATGGCCTTTCTGGACAAGGCCGGCAGCATCGTCTGGGGGCCGCCCATGCTGGTGCTGCTGGTGGGGACAGGCCTCTTCCTCACCCTGCGCCTGGGCTTCTACAGCTTCACCGCGTTGCCTTACGCCTTAAAACTGGCCTTCTCCCGCCACCAGGATCAGAAGTCCCAGGGCGATGTCAGCCACTTCCAGGCCCTGATGACCGCCCTGGCCGCCACCATCGGCACGGGTAACATCGCCGGCGTGGCCACCGCCGTGGCCCTGGGCGGGCCGGGCGCGGTGTTCTGGATGTGGGTCACCGCCCTGGTGGGTCTGGCCACCAAGTATTCCGAGGCTATCTTAGCCGTCAAATACCGGGTAGTGGATGAAAACGGCGAAATGGCCGGCGGCCCCATGTACTTCATCGCCCGGGGCATGGGTTTAAAATGGCTGGGGGCCCTCTTTGCTTTGTTTGGAGCCATAGCCGGCTTTGGCATTGGCAACATGGTGCAGTCCAACTCGGTGGCCGAAGCCATGCACGGCACCTTTGGCCTGCCCATGTGGATCACCGGCCTGGTGCTGGCCGTGTTCACCGCCCTGGTAATCATCGGCGGGATCAAGAGCATCGGCCGGGTTACCGGTTTTCTGGTGCCCATTATGGCGGTTTTCTACATTGCCGGCGGACTGATTATTATCATCATGAACATTAACCTTTTGCCCGCAGCCATTGCTCTGATTCTCAAAGCGGCCTTTACCGGCCAAGCCGCCGCCGGCGGTTTTGCCGGCGCCACAGTAATGATGGCGCTGCGCTACGGAGTGGCCCGGGGCGTCTTCTCCAACGAGGCCGGCCTGGGCAGCGCGCCCATTGCCGCCGCCGCGGCCAGGACCGACCACCCCGGCCGGCAGGCCCTGGTCTCCATGACCGGTACCTTCCTGGACACCATTGTGGTTTGCTCCATCACCGGCCTGGTGCTGGCCATCACCAATGTCTGGTCCTCGGGCGAAACCGGGGCCAAGCTCACCACCCTGGCCTTTGAAACCGGCCTGCCCGGCGTGGGCAAATATATTGTGGCCATTGGCATCATCCTGTTCGCCTATTCCACTGTGCTGGGCTGGGCCTATTACGGCGAAAAGTGCGCCCAGTATCTGCTGGGCAGCCGGGTGCTCCTGCCCTATCGCTGGCTGTGGGTGATTGCGGTCTTTGTGGGCACCACGGTCAAGCTGCCCCTGGTGTGGAACCTGGCCGACGTGTTAAACGGCCTGATGGCGGTGCCCAACCTGATTGGCCTTTTGGCTTTGAGCGGTGTGGTGGTTAAGGAGACTAAAGACTTCATCGCCCTGCGCCAGCGGGAGCAGGGTAGCAGCCTGCCCATGTAGCGTTTATCAATGTTGGACGTCGGTCGTCGGAAAATAATAGAGCAGATTCCTGATGCCTGAACAAAGCTGCAGAAAAACGCTCTTGATAGAAAAGCCCCCTGTGGCGGGACAATATCCCCCACAGGGGGCTTATTATGCTCAAACCTGCGCCAGTTTAATCAAGCAAAAACCTCTGCCAGATTAATTTCCAGGCCGGGCAGCAGGGGTGTGGTCAGCACATCGGGAGGAGTATACTCGCCGCTCAGCGCATAGCGGTCCTGCTCATCCCGGCGGTAGACATGCACAGTGCGGTCCAGGGGGAAGACGATCCAGTATTCGCCCACGCCGTGCCGCTCGTACAGGTCAAATTTCAGGCTCAGGTCGCGGCGGGCCGAGGCAGGAAAGACAATTTCCACCACCAGGTCGGGAGCGCCCAGACAGCCCCGCTCGTCCAGCTTGCCCGGGTCGCACACCACCAAAAGGTCGGGCTGCACCACATTGACCGCCTCCCGGTCGCTCTGGCCGGGCTCGGGCAGGCGCACATCCAAAGGGGCCATGTATACTTGACAGGTTCCCCTTTCCAACTGGCCGGACAGACTCAGATAAAGCCTGCCCAGCAAAAGCTGGTGCCGGCGACCGGGAGAGGGAGTCATCAGGTAAGGCACCCCGCCAATCAGCTCCCAGCGCTTTTCATCCTGCCAGCCCAGGTAGTCGCCATAGGTGTAACGCCCGTCTTTGGAGGGTGAAACTGCCAGCATAATCATTCCTCCCATCGAAATTAATTTGCAGCCAGGGCTTCCCCGGGCAGTGCCGGGCCATGCCGGACCGGCTGCCGGCTCCCGGTGCGTCCGGTTGTTAAAATTAATTATACCAGACTGGTTGCTATTATTTCCATATATCTACAAAAAACCCCGGCCGTGTTCAGCCAGGGTTTTCCTTTTCCGCAAACCTTTCTTTTCCATAAACCTTTCTGGCTTTTTGCTCGGCAAACCTTCCTTGTTTGCCTCCCCGGTGCCGGTGGAGGCCTTGAGCATCATATTTCCCCGAACAAAGCCGCCGCATTGGCTACCACCGCCCGGCCCAGGGCATCCACCTCTATGCCCCGCAGGCGGGCGATTTCCTGCGCCACCAGGGCCACATAGGCCGGCTCATTGCGCTGGCCGCGGTGGGCCTGGGGGGCCAGGTAGGGGCAGTCGGTCTCGATGAACAGGCGCTCTAAAGGCAGGCGGGCGGCAATCTCCTGCAGCCTTCGGGAATTGGGATAGGTCACCGGCCCGGCCAGGGAGATGTAAAAGCCCAGCTTAATGCACTCCTGGGCCATTTCCCAGCTGCCGCTAAAGCAATGCATGACGCCGCCCCGCCGGGGCACGCCATCGTTTTTCAGGATGCTCAAAATGTCGCCGTGGGCGTCCCGGTCGTGGATGACCACGGGCAGATCCAGCTGGCGGGCCAGGTCCAGCTGCTGGCGGAAGACCTGCTGCTGCACCGGCCGGGGCGACAGGTCGCGGTAGTAGTCCAGGCCGATCTCGCCAATGGCCAGCACTTTTTTGTGCCCGGCCAGCTCGGCCAGCTGCTGCAAATAGTCGGCGGGCAGGCGCCCGGCATCGTGGGGGTGGATGCCCACCAGGGCGTAGATCATGGTGTGCTCCTCGGCCAGGGCGACGGCCCGCCGGCAGGAGGGCAGGTCGTAGGCGGCGTTGATGATGCGCACCACGCCGGCCTGTCTGGCCCGCTGCAGCACGGCGGGCAGATCGGCGGCGAATTTGCGGTCGTCCAGGTGGGCGTGGGTGTCTATGAGCATGGGCCGGGAATCTGTGGACATGAGCATGGTCTCCAGTGCTTGATTTATATTTTGGGTTTTGATATATA
>NZ_JBRAJI010000058.1:0-14366 GCF_052744395.1 Desulfurispora sp.
ACCCAGATTATGCCTGAAAATGGTTATTGGTGAGATGGTATCACGGATCCAGGATTAACATAATCTCTTTATGATAATGATATTAATTATCATTCACATGATACATCTCACCCCGCACCCTGTCAAGTACCTGTACTAAAATACTGAACCATGGAGACTGCGGATTCAAATCCTGTCGCCGGCCAATAAAAACGTCACGCCGCCTGGTCCGAAGGACAGGCGGCGCCTAAAATCTTTCATTTAAAGCTGTAGTTGGGAGCTTCTTTGGTAATCATCACATCGTGGGGATGGCTCTCCCGCAAACCGGCCGGAGTAATGCGGATGAAGCGGGTTTTGGTTTTCAGCTCCTGAATATTGCGGACGCCGCAGTATCCCATACCTGCCCGGAGACCGCCGATCAGCTGGTACACCGTATCGGCCAGGGAACCTTTGTAGGGCACCCGTCCCTCTACTCCCTCCGGCACCAGTTTTTGCTGATTTTCCTGGAAATAGCGGTCCTTGCTGCCTTCCTTCATGGCCCCCAGTGAGCCCATGCCCCGGTAGACCTTGTAACTGCGTCCCTGGTATATCTCAATGTCGCCGGGGCTTTCCTCGGTACCTGCAAACAGGCTGCCAATCATGATCACGTCAGCTCCGGCGGCAATTCCCTTGGTGATATCACCAGAATATTTAATTCCGCCGTCTCCAATGATGGGTATGCCATGTTTGGCTGCTTCACAGGCACATTCATAGATGGCGGTGATCTGCGGTACGCCGGCTCCGGCCACTACCCGGGTGGTGCATATCGACCCCGGCCCAATTCCCACTTTTACCGCATCGGCCCCTGCAGCAATCAGGTCGCGGGTTGCTTCGGCAGTAGCCACATTACCGGCGATCACCGCCACATGGGGATATTGATTTTTGATGCGGCGCACCGTATCCATGACCCCGGAGGAATGCCCGTGCGCCGTATCCACTACGATCACATCGACCTGGGCATTTACCAGCGCTGCCACCCTGTCCATGGTGTCCGCACTCACCCCCACCGCCGCCGCCACCAGCAGCCGGCCCCGCTGATCCTTGGCCGCATTGGGGTACTGGCGGGCTTTCTCAATATCCTTGATGGTAATCAGACCTACCAGGTTGTATTCCTGATCCACAATGGGCAATTTTTCAATCTTGTGCCGGCTCAGAATCTCTTTGGCCTCCACCAAAGTGGTTCCCACCGGCGCGGTGATCAGGTTATCCCTGGTCATCACTTCCTTAACCGGGCGGGAGAAATCGGTTTCAAAGCGCAGATCCCGGTTGGTCAGTATACCCACCAGGCGGCGATTTTCTGTAATCGGTACGCCGGAAATGCGGTAGCGTTCCATCAAGGTAAGAGCCTCACTGATCGGGCTGTCCGGAGGGAGAAAAATAGGATCGGAAATCACGCCATGTTCGGAGCGCTTTACCCGGTCCACTTCCAGCGCTTGCTTTTCAATGGACATATTTTTGTGAATAACGCCGATACCGCCCTCCCGGGCCATAGCAATAGCCATGCGTGATTCGGTTACCGTATCCATACCCGCACTCATCAGCGGTATATTGAGTTTGATCTCCCGGGTAAGGTTAGTGGTTATATCTACATCGCGCGGCAGCACCTCGGATGCGGCCGGTAGTAATAAAACATCATCAAAAGTTAAACCCAGCTTTGAGAATTTCTCCGGATGCACTGGTCAAAACCTCCTTAAATTATCCAGCCGGATTAATATTCGTATATTATAGCATAACCCCCTGCCGGACGCATCTGATCCCGGGCGATTTTTAGCAAAAATTAACGAACAGTATATTTGTGTTAGAATTAATCAACATGCTAGAATTATCCTAATCATCTAATAGCACATTTCTTGTTATAAGGAGGCCCCAGATGTCTGACCAGAAAATTTTTCAGCGTTTTTTCTACCCTGAATCTGTTGCTTTAATCGGTGTAAGCACCCGGACAGGTCCCGACTCGTTCAACATTCTGGAGCTGCTGCTGAGCAGTGGTTATCCGGCCCGGCTCTATCCGGTCAACCCGCGCGGCGGCGAGATCCTGGGCCAGCAGGTCTACCCTTCGGTAATGGAACTGCCCGAAGTACCGGATCTGGCAGTCATCTCCACTCCCCGCACTGCCGTACCGCAGGTGCTGGAGCAGTGCGCCCGGAAAGGAATTATGGCCGCAGTAATCATTACTCAGGGCTTCTCGGATGCCGACGACCGGACCGGTCAGGAACTGCACCGGCAAATTATTAATGTGATACAGAAATATGGCATCAGAGTAATCGGCCCCAACACTCTGGGGATTGTAAACAACTATAGCGGTTTCCGCACTTCCTTTGTCCGGTTTCACGCCGGCTGTCAAGATATAGGGGTGGTATGCCAGTCGGGAATTTTCCTGGCAGCCGCCCAGGACTTCAGCAGTGGCATAGGACTGGGAGCAGATATTGGCAACACCGCTGATCTCGATTTTACCGATCTGCTGCAGTATTTCACCGAACACACCCGGATCAGGGCCATCAACCTGCACATGGAAGGGTTAAAAGATGGCCGCCGTTTCATGGACATAGCACGCAACGCCGCCAGCCAAAAACCGGTCATTGTCCTGAAAACCGGTTGCAGCGAACAGGGAGCAAAAGCGGCTGCCTCCCACAGCGGCTCGCTCACCGGAGAAGACATGGTCTTTTCCGTCGCCTTCCGGCAGTGCGGCCTGCTGCGCGTGGAAAACAGCTCGCAGATGGGCGATTTAAACAGAACTTTCCTTACATACCCAACAGCAACCGGCCCGCGTGTAGCCATTGTAACTGTCAGCGGCGGTGCCGGCATTGCCGCAGTGGATGCCTGCAGCAAATACGGCCTGGAGGTGGCTGCCTACAGCCCAGAGACCCAACAAAAACTTGCCCAGCTGTTCCCGGACTGGATGCACCCCGGCAACCCGGCTGACATCTGGCCGGCCGGCATGTCCCGCGGCTACAGGGAAGTTACCAGGCAGGCCCTGGAGTGTATCCTGTCCGATCCCGGTGTGGATCTGCTGCTGATGATCACCCCGGCCTATCTGCCTCCCGACCAGGACCCCATGAACATTACCCGCCTATTTAATGAAGCAGCTTCCCTTCACCCGGGAAAACCCCTGGCCGTATGGATTTTCGGTCCTTACCGCCATGAATACAGGCAGGCCATCGAGGCCAACGGCAGGGTAGTGGCTTACGACTGCCCGGAAAAGGCAGCCTATTGTTTAAAGCAACTTTATTATTATCACAACAAAGTAAAGGGTAGAATTTTTACACCGCCCTCTCCACCCGATAACCTGGATAAGGTCGGAGTGCAGGAGATACTGCGCAGCACAAAGCACAAAATACTCAACGAGACAGCCCTGGATATACTGGCCGCCTACCGGATACCAGTTGTCACCCACGTCCTGGCCCACAGCGCGGCGGAAGCCTGCCGTCTGGCCGGTGAGCTGGGCTACCCCCTGGTCATGAAGATTGCCAGCCCGGATATCACCCATAAATCGGACGCCGGCGGCGTACTTCTAAACATTAAAAATCAGCAGGAATTACTGGCCGCCTACGAACGGCTGATGCAAAACATGCAGCAACAAAACCCTGCGCCGCGGATCAACGGTGTATTGTTGCAACCTTATATCCGCAATGGTCAGGAAGTAATCATGGGAGGCAAGATTGACCCGCAGTTTGGTCCGGTGGTTATTTTCGGCCTGGGCGGCATCTTCACCGAGGTCATCCGCGACATCACCTGTCGCGTTGCCCCTGTCAGTCCGGCCGAAGCCAGAGAAATGATCGGGGAGATTAAATCTTCCGCCATCCTGTCCGGTCTGCGAGGGCAGAAAGCAGCCGATGTGGATGCCCTGGCTGATTGCCTGCACCGCCTGAGCTTTCTGCTGTATAACCATCCGGAAATCCGGGAAGTAGATTTAAACCCGGTGCTGGCTGGCCCGGATGGTTGCCTGACACTGGATGCCCGGGTGGTTTTGGCCTGATGGGGATCAATCCTGCCCCATTATTGAGCCCAAACCATAACGCTCAAAGTGCTCCCGCAAGCTGGCAATGGTTTTCTCGGAAACGGCAAATTCCTGAGCCATTTCCTGATCGCTGCGCTGTTCTTTCAGGGCAGCTATAAACCGGTCAAAATCCACACCGGCCTCCGCAGACTTGCATTTCAGGCTTGGCTGAGTGCTCCAGGGTACCCGGGTGCGCAGATAGTTTTCCATTGAGCGATCTCTCCTTCAAGCAAATTATTTCTTTGCTATCACCATCAGCTGCTGTTATTATCTGCTGCACTCGGGCAATTTAATCTCCGCCATGGGCGGACAAGCCGGCTGCGTTGACATTGTGTATATTAACGTAAACAATGTACCGGCTCCCGGTCTTGTATTTAAATATTATGAATATTGGCACCATTATTGCAAGGTTTCCTTCTGCAACCTGAGCTGCTTGACGAATCAATCTGAAATAAGGTGATCCAGATGACCATGCATATTGTGGTTTGTATCAAAGCGGTACCAGATCCGAACTTCTGGTCCAGGATAGAGATTGATGCGGAAAAGGGCACCTTGAAACGCCAGGATTGCCCGCTCGTGATCAACCCGCTGGACAGGCATGCCCTGGAACTGGCTCTGCAGATCAAGGAAAAATGTCCTGCTGCCAGCATCAGCGTCCTGTCCATGGGCCCGCCTCAGGTGCAACAGAACCTGCAGCAGTGCCTGGCTTTGGGAGCAGACCGGGCCTTTCTGCTCAGTGATTTGAGTTTTGCCGGCGCCGATACCCTGGCCACAGCCCGCACCCTGGCGGCCGCTATGGACAAACATCTCGCCCCCTACAGCTATATCCTCTGTGGGGCCTGGAGCCTGGATGGCAATACCGCCCAGGTCGGCCCCCAGCTGGCCACCCTGTTACAAATACCTCACATCACCGAAGTGTCCCGGGCAAACATCCATCCGGACGGCACGTTAACCATTGAAACAGAGTCTGATTATTATTGCAACACCTGCCAGGTAAGCGCTCCGGCCCTGATCACTGTCACCGAAGAGATCAACAAACCCCGGTCACCTTCCCTGATGGGCATTCTGGCTGCCCGAAACAAGCAATGCACCCTGCTGGATGCAGCAGCCCTCCAGCTGTCCAGGGAACAGATTGGCCTGGCCGGATCCCCCACCCGCCCGTACCGGTTGTTTACACCCGGCTATGAGCGCAAGCAGCAGTACATTTCCGGTTCACCGGCGGTAATGGCCAGCACATTGACCGGCATCCTGCAGAGCGAGGGGTGGCTGAACAAATGAGCATCTGGGTCTATATTGAACATATCCAGGGACAACCACTTGCGGTCTCCCTAGAATTAATGGGGAGGGCAGCCGAACTGGCTGCAGCCGTAAACCAGCAGGCCGTCGCTGTAGTCCTGGGTGAAATACCCCGGGCCAGCCTGGAACTTCTCTGGGGCTGTGGCGCCGACCGGGTTCTCTACTACCCGGCGGCCGGATTGCCGGCCTATAACAGTGAGGTTCATCCCGTCATATTGTCCGAGCTGGCCCGGCAGTATAATCCGCTGGCCATCCTCTGCGGCGCTACGGGTACGGGACGGGCGCTGGCTCCGGCGGTGGCCGCCCGTCTGCAAACCGGCTGCGCTGCTGACTGCAGCCAGCTGGATATAGACCGGCAGGGTAATCTGCTGCAAACTGTGCCGGCATTTAATGGCAGCATCATGGCCCAGATCATCACGCCCTGTCACCGCCCCCAAATAGCTACGGTACGGCCCGGAGTTTATCCGGTGCCCGCCGCCACTGCCCGCCCGGGTGAGCTGGAAATCATCTCCGCTCCCCTTCCCGCAGCCCGCCTGACTGTTATATCCAGGTTACGGGAGGACAGGAGCAACCCTTCTGCTGCCGTCCCCATCCAGGAAGCCCCTGTTGTGGTGGGAGGAGGAGCCGGCGTAAAGGATCAGGACGGCTGGCAGTTGCTCCACCGCCTGGCCGAAAAACTGGGCGGAACGGTGGGGGGCACCAGACCGGCCGCCGACGACGGTTTCATCCCGCCCGGGCATATGATTGGCCAGAGCGGCATTACCATTCGCCCCCGCCTGTATATTGCTGTGGGCATTTCGGGAGAAATGCAGCATATTGTGGGCATCAAGGATGCCGGTTGCATTGTGGCGATTAACAACGACCCGGCGGCCCCTATTTTCCGTTTTGCCGACTACAACATTGTAGCCGATTACCGGGAATTCATTCCCGCCTGGCTGGAACAGCTATCCAAATCTAATGATCATTAATCAGGGAGGTTGGTTTGATGGATTTTGCTTTTACCAGTGAACAGGAGCTATTGCGCAGTGCGGTCCGGGAACTGGCTGAACAAGCCATTGCCCCCCGGGTGGACAGCATGGAAGAAACCGATCAGGTACCCGTCGATTTGCTCCGCCAGATGGCAGCCCAGGGTTTTCTGGGAGTTACGGTACCCCAGGAGCTGGGTGGCACCGGACTGGGTCATCTGGCTCGCATGATTATGCTGGAGGAGGTCGCCCGCGTCTCGCCTGCTCTGTCCATGTCCTTGCAGTGTCTGCATTTCGGCGTGGCCGCCGTCGCGGAATCAGGCAATCAGTTGCTTATTGACCAGTACCTCCAGCCGCTGCTGCAGGGGGAAATATTTGCCGCGGCCGGTATAACCGAAGCCTCCGGCGGTTCGGATCCCACGGCCGGCACCACCACCGCCCGGGAGAAAGAGGGCGGCTTTGTGCTAAACGGCCGCAAGGTATTTATCACCAACTCCCATATTTCTGATACCGCCATGATTGTGGCCAAAACAGCCGATGAGCCCAAAAAAGAATTTACCGCTTTCTGGGTGGACAAAAAATACGGTGGCTTCCGTCCCGGCCGGGCTGAAAAGAAAATAGGCTTCCACGGCTGTGTCACCGGCGAGCTGATCCTGGAAGAATGTTTTGTACCGGCGGAAAATATCCTGGGCACCCGGGGTCAGGGTCTGGCCTATGCTCTGAAAGGCATTTCTGATTACGGACGCACGGGTATCGTGGGCGTTGCCCTGGGCATCATGCAGGCCTGTTTGGAAAAGGCCATTAAATTTGCCGGCGAGCGGGTACTGTACGGCAAACCGATCAGCAACCTGCCCAGCATCCACTTTAAAATTGCCGAAATGCATGCCGACCTGAACGCCAGCCGCCTGCTGGCCTACCAGGCCTGCTGGCAGCTGGACCAGAAGCAGCGGGCCGATCTGGCCATTGCCACCGCCAAGTTCTTCTGCACCGAGGCCGCCCTGCGGGTGAGCCGCAAAGCCATGGATATCATGGGCGGATACGGCTGCATGGTGGAATATGGTGTAGAGAGATATCTGCGGGACGCCCAGCTCCTGGTTCCGGCCGACGGAACCAATGACATCATGCGGGTGGTAGCCGGCAAAACCCTCACCGCCGCTCCCAGAAAGAAGTAACATTAGTAGATATTATATTTCTGTGTATACAAGCTGCCCGATCACTGGCTATAATAATAGGCAGTGATCTTTTTTATTTATTCAGGGAGGAATCTTATATGGGGCAGCATGTACTGATTAAAGACCTGCTGGCACATGCCGGAGAAGAAGTAACCGTTAAGGGATGGTTATATAATCAGCGCACCTCGGGCAAGATCAAATTTTTAATCGTGCGCGACGGCAGCGGACTGGTGCAGTGTGTCTGCACCAAGAAAGAGCATCCCGAGCTGTTTGAACTGGCAGAACAGGCCACCCAGGAGTCGGCAGTTGTTGTTACCGGCAAGGTTAACCCGGATCAGAGGGCTCCCGGAGGTGCCGAACTGCACCTTTCCGGCCTGGAAATCGTCTCCCTGGCCCAGCCCTACCCCATCAGCTTGAAGGAGCACGGTGTAGATTTTTTAATTGACCGCAGGCACCTCTGGATCCGTTCGCCACGCCAGGCCGCTATTCTGCGCATTCGCAGCAGTCTGGAAATGGCCTGCCGGCAGTTTCTGCACCAGCGCGGCTTTGTGCTGGCCGATGCCCCCATTATCACCCCGGCCGCCTGCGAAGGTACCACCACCCTGTTTGAAATAGACTACCACGGCGAAAAAGCCTTCCTGTCCCAGAGCGGCCAGCTATACAATGAGGCCACTGCCATGGCTCTGGGCCGGGTTTACTGTTTCGGCCCCACCTTCCGGGCCGAAAAATCCAAAACCAGGCGTCACCTCATGGAGTTCTGGATGCTGGAAGTGGAAGCAGCCTATTTTGATTTTGAAGATAACCTGCAGCTTCAGGAAGAGCTGGTTTACCACCTGGTGCAGGTTGTCCTGGAACAACACCGCTCTGATTTGCAGTTGCTGGGCAGAGATATCGGTAAGCTGGAAGCGGTTTCCCGGCCCTTCCCCCGCCTGAGTTATCACGACGCTGTAAAGCTCTTGCAGGAAAAAGGCTTTGATTTCCAGCCGGGCGAGGACTTCGGTGCTCCCCACGAAACAGCCATATCGGAGCAATTCGACTCACCGGTCTTCATCCACCGCTTCCCCACGGCCATCAAAGCCTTCTACATGCAGCCCGACCCGCACAACCCGGAAGTGGTGCTGGGAGCCGATCTACTGGCACCCGAGGGCTATGGCGAGATTATCGGGGGCGGTCAGCGCATTGACAATCTTGAATTGCTCGAACAAAGGCTCAAGGAGCACAATTTGCCCCGCGAGTCTTTCGAATGGTACCTGGACCTGCGGCGCTACGGTACTGTTCCCCACTCCGGATTTGGTCTGGGGCTGGAGCGCACGCTGGCCTGGCTGTGTGGGCTGGAACACGTGCGGGAGAGTATTCCTTTCCCGCGGATGCTCTACCGGATCTATCCCTGATCTTCTCCCCGGCCTGGTGGCAGGGGCTTTACGTACATTGGACAGGAACCATCCAAACCGGGCTGCCCGGCCTTTCACCTCTGGCCGGGCAGTATTTTTTCTGGAATAGAAAGCGGCGGACGGGCCAGAATAAGAGTAAAATCTAACACCCATGGAGGATTTAATGATGAAAGATCGCCAGCCGGTAGATCCCGGCCACTATAAGGAACCCGAAACCAGGCATGACCAGCATCGCCCCGCCGGCTCACCCATGCCCCGGGAAATCCGCTCCCAGAAATCGCAGCTGGAAAGCAGCCATCGCCACGGCACCAGCAAGGATGTAAAGTGGGGGATTTCCTACAAAACCGGCCAGAAGGAAAGAGAATGACCGGTATATTGATGTAAATACACCTGGTCAGTTCCGGTTCACCGGATTATAATGGGTATGTAAACAATCCATGACATTCCGGCAGGTGTCTGATGATGGAACTGACCGAAAAGAAAAACGCCCGTAGAGATACCTATATCACGGGCAACTTTATCCTGGGCTTCTGCGCCAATTTTTTATTTTTTGGCACCAACCTGTATCTGATCCCGGTGCTGCCGCTTTACTTGCACTACCTGGGTAAAAACTCGGCAGCCATTGGCCTGATTATCGGTTCCTTCTCTTTTACTGCCATCTTGCTGCGCCCCCAGGTGGGCCGGCTGTCCGACTTTGTAACCAAACGATCTCTGATGCTGTGGGGCACAGTTATTTTTTTACTTGTTCCGCCTCTTTATCTGTGCACCCAATCAACTCTTCTGTTGACAGCCATCCGGCTTGTGCATGGCGTCGGGCTGGCCCTTTTTGCCGCCGCCTCCGCCGCCCTGGTGCCGGACATAGTACCGGCCACCCGGCTGGGAGAAGCCACTGGTATCTATGTCACCTCGGTCAGCATTGCCAGCGGTCTGGCTCCTCTGCTGGGCAACTATGTAGTACTGCATGCGACACCCGCAGTTCAACTGCTCCTTCCCTGCCTGTTCAGCGCCCTGGCCGCCCTGCTGGTATTCAATATTAAAGAATCCCCCCCCACCGGCAACAAGACCCCGGTCAGCCTCTGGCAGGCCGGGCACAACGTCCATGTATTTGTTCCTTGCCTGACCTTTGCCACCTGCACCTTCAGCGTGGGCACCATCACAGCATTCCTGCCCCTGTTTTTAAAACAGCACGGTATTAACAACAGCAGTATTTTTTTTCTATTTTACTCGGGAACCTTGATCATTGTGCGCTTTCTGGCCGGCAGGCTCAGCGACCGCTGGCCGCGCTCTTTGATCATCATTCCCTCCCTGTTTTTTGTGGCTGCCGGACTGGCTGTACTGGCCTATACCACCAACATCACCCTTTTATCACTGGCTGCTGTTATTGTTGGCCTGGGTTATGCCCTGGTTTACCCCAATCTCAATGCCTGGGTGGTGGAGCATACCCCGGCTGCCACCCGAGGGGCATCTCTGGGCATTTTCAGTGCATCCACCGATCTGGGTGCTTTTTTGGGGCCACTGTTTATGGGCCTGCTGGTTGACCAGCTGGGCTACCGGCAGACTTACCTGCTGGCGACTATCGTTCCCCTCACCGGCTTGCTGATTTTCTGGCGAATTTTGGGACAGGCCGACAAATAAAATCACTATTAATATTTTGTTAATATTGTGTTAATATAAGATTAAACAAATAATCATTCAGCAAGGGTGAGGAGACATGGTGATAAAACTTTTGATTATTGTTTATCTGCTGATCATCTGCGGCCTGGTTCTGGTAATTCCCCTCAAATTGCTGTCTACCGAACAGGTCTGCTGCCCGGGGTGCACCATGTCCAGCCTGCACCCCAAAAGAAAAAGAGACTATAATTGCCCGCACTGTGGGCGGGTTTTGCGTCGCGATGGGAAAATAGTCTTTGATGGAGGTTCCTGAACCGGATGATGGAAAAAATATTGATTCCCGGCCGAAACCAGCTGGCCGCCCTGCTGTACACTCCTGCCGGCCAGCCAACAAACACCCCGTTGATCATCTTCTGCCATGGTTTTACCGGCAGCAAAGAAGGAAGAGGCAAAGCGCTGGAACTGGCCGAAGTGCTGGCAGAGCACGGCTATGCCAGCCTGCTGTTCGATTTCAGCGGCCACGGCGAAAGCCAGGGACGGTTTGAGAACATTACCCTCTCCGGACAGATTGACGATTTAAATAACGTAATTGGCTTCAGCCAGCGGCTGGGCTGGCAAAAGGTCATCACTCTGGGACGCAGCTTTGGGGGAACCACTGTGCTCTTTCACGCCGCCACCGGAACCCGGGCCGTTACGGGTGTATGCGCCTGGGCAGCTCCGGCCCGGGTTTACGACCTGTTCACCGGGTTTACCGACATCGATCTCGAAACCGTAACCGATCCGAAAGAACGCATTCAGCTGGTGGGAGACGAGGGAATCATTTATGTCCAAAAGGCTCTCTTTGCCGATCTGGAAAAATACGATTACCGGCAGGCAGCCTCCGGCATACCCGAGATCCCGGTGCTGCTAATCCACGGTACCCATGATGCCGTGGTGCCAGTACAGGAAGCACACCTCTGGCACGAATCCCTGGGAGAGAAATCCGAACTGGTACTCATTCCCCGGGGCGACCACCAGTTTTCTCAACATTACCCGCTGGTGTGGCAGAAATTCCTGGACTGGCTGCAGATGCACTTCCCGGCCTGATGGAAATTTCTCATGACCCGGCAAACAATATTTTAAAAATATCCGGTCTCTGCCCGGCCTGCAGCTTCAGCCGCCCATCGGGCGAAATGTATCCCTTGAGCAGCGGTATCTGCAGCACCACCTCGGGTGGACTGGCATGCAAATCATACGCCACCACCGCCGCACCCCAGGACAGCTCTTCCAGTTTACCGCTGTTCTGCAGCTTTTCTATTCTGTTGGCCAGCTCGCCGGCGCCAAACAGGTAATCGTAGATTTCGTTTATTTTACCGGAAAGCACGGCCGCCGCTTCATGCGGTATCCCCCGGTTCATCCGGATCAGAAATTTTTTGCGGCTTAATGGAGCCAGCACCTCGGCATAATCTTCATCCACCCGTTCCGGTTGACCTTGATAATACTGTCTGATGTCGGCCGCTTCCCGCAGTGCCTTCTCGGTTTTGGTCAGCTCTTTTTTTCCGCTGTGCCGGTAGAGATCCTCCAACCGGCCGCAGCGCAGAATTAAAATATCCAGGCTCACCGCCTGCGCCGCCATCTGATCAAAAGCCTGCCGCAGCTGCTCCAGTGTCGAGGCCAGCGCAGTATTCTGCCAGTCGTCATGCTGCAGAGCAACCGTCATGAGCAGGTGAAATGCCCGGTATTCCCTGTATTCCTGGGGCTGCAAAAACTTTTTTTCAATCTCCTGCAGCAAACTGGCACAGCTGGCAATCTCCGCGGCGGTCTGCCGCCGCTCTATAACCAGATCCAGAGCCCGCCTCATGGCCTGCCGCAGTCTACCCGCCAGGCCCTCCAGCTTTTCAAACTCGGCCGGATCCAGATATTTTTCTACTGGTTCCGGCCCTTCCTGTTTATTTTTGACATAAGCCTGAACCCGTGCCGGTCCCACCCAGCCCCGCCACTCCAGGCGTTCCCCTTCACTGTGACCACAGTGCCAGCGCATCGCCGCCGATGGGTAGACGGCATCCCGGTCGCAGATCACAAAGGACTTTACACCAATCTCTTTAAAGAAAGCGGCATATTTAGCCATATACCCGATACCGCCCAGGGGCAACACACTGGTGCGGGCCAACGAGACCCCGTAGCCACCCGCTTCGATCAAGGCATGCAGTACATCCCGGTCGTGTTGCCCCTCTACCAGCACTACCTTGTCGGCAAAAAAAATCTCCCGCTTGTATGTGGTCAGGCTGGGCAACAGATCGGCATAGTAACCGGCCTCCTGAGCGGAAATTTGGAACACTTTCCTTTCCGCCAGGTAGTTCTTGGGCCGGCGGAAGAAAACCAGGCGCGACAAATCCTCGGCCGTCCGCAAATCAATCATGGAAGGCGAATGGGTAATTAATATAAAGTGCTTGCCTTGCAGTCTGGCCACTTCCCGCATTACCTGTACAAAAATGTGCTGCGCCTGCGGATGCAGGGACTGTTCCGGTTCGTCAATTATTACCAGCTTGCGCTCCGGATCGTAAACAGCTATACCCAGGACGGGTAGATTAATAAAACCCGGAGCTTCCGGCGTCACCAGGCTGCAGGAATCTCCTTCGGCCATGTGGAACTTGATGCCCCCGTCCTCCACGCTTACCGACAAACGCTGCGGCACCCCCAACCGTTCCAGAAAGGAAAAGGCCATGGCCAGCAGGCCCGGCTGGCGCACCGCCCGGTTCCAATACTGGCAGATCTGCTCATAGGCCAGCCATTCGCGGAAAAAACTGTCCTCCTCCCGGTAGACCACCGGTCGCAGATTGCGCCGCACATCGTCGCGGGTGGGCAGGATGTACAGTGCATCACTGATGTTTTCCCGGGCAAATTTTTTAAAAGCATAAGACTTGCCCACTCCATTGGGACCGATAATATAGGTCAGACCCGGCCGGTGATCAATTTGGTATGTAGAGCCATCGGGCAGTTGCAGGTCAATCTTGTCCAAGAACCTTCCTCCCCCGGTAAATTCTCCCCTGGTCATTTTCCACACCCGTAACGCGATTCCTGCCCAAAACTAAAAACCGCACCGGGCAAATTGCACAATACATTTGCCCAGTGCGGCTGTGATGGCATGGTGGACGAGAGGGGATTCGAACCCCCGACCCCCGCGTTGCGAACGCGGTGCTCTCCCGCTGAGCTACTCGCCCTTTTATCTGCGCGTTGACATTATAATACACGCCCCCGTACCCTGTCAATCGCGTATTTTACCTCGTTTCGCCAGCAAAAACAAAAACAACTCCCACAAAAAAAACAGCACCATACTGGAATCGCGCCAGAAGCGGAATTTCTGGCGGGTCAGCTGATATACTGGCCGGCGGTAAACCGTGAACTCGACCACTATAGCCAGCGCGGCCAGGCCCAGATAAAGCGGCTTAAGATCTACAACTACAGGCAGCAGTTTCCATACCGGGCTTAAATTCACGGACAGAGACTGTTCAATAAACATAATCGCCAGCAAACTCAAAGAGAATGCTCCTGCCAGATCCAGCCAGATGCTGGCCCGCCTGAGCAAACGGCAAATCCAGTAAGCACCCAGCAACACTACTGCCAGTCCAATCCAAAACAGGCCCAGCACAAAATGTAGCCAGGCCGGCACCGGCAGGGCCTGAAAACCGCTGAAAAACGCTGCCATCAAGATCAGCAATACCGAAAAAGCCAGCATGCGATGCAAAACAAATACCTCCTGCACCTGTATGTGCTCGCTACTAATGCTAATAGAGTATTTCTCTGGAACCAGCAGTTTTCCTTCCAGCTTTTTTATGCATTAAATGATCCTGCGGGCACCCCCTGGCTCAATATTTTTCACAAATTGTAGATCGTAAAATAGAATTGACCCCCGCTAGTCAAGTAAAACTGACCCACC
>NZ_JBRAJI010000059.1:0-12397 GCF_052744395.1 Desulfurispora sp.
CTCCCCGACCTGGCGACCATGCCGCAGCTTGTGGTGGGCCAGCCGGGCGGCCCGGGCGGCGAGCCGCCCGGGCCGGGGAGCACCGGGGCGGCAGGTGGTCTGCCGGAAAAAACAGCCGAACCGGAAAGCAAGCCGGGGGAGGCCTGAGCCTCCCCCGGTTTTATTTATGGTGGTCTGTTTTTATAAACCTTACCTTGTTTTTTGCACATATTTATGTCATGATTGTGTCAATACGAGGTGGTTTGGATGCCCCGGAAATTTCCAATGGCGCACCCCTGTTAGATGGAGAAGAGGTTCTCAGAAAGCTGAGGGCAAAGTATGGAAGGCAGGGAGTATAGCCTGAAGTTTACCCCCAGAGCCGTGGAGGATTTGGACGACATATTTGGGTATATTGCCAGTAATCTTTTTGCCCCGGCGGCTGCTGAGAGCTTGATGGACAAAATTGAAACCAGCATAAGACGATTGAAAGACTTTCCACTTTCCGGCAGCCGTGTACTGGATGAACCTTTGAAAAAACGCGGTTATCGCAAGCTGATTGTGGATAATTATCTTGTCTTTTATCTGGTTGACGAAAAAGAACGTCAGGTGGTAATAATGCGCATCCTTTATGGAGCAAGTAATTATCAGAAATTATTGTAAACGTTGAAGGTTCTCATTATCAGTTAATCCATCCAGTAAAATCAGGAAAAGTTACCGTGCCCCATCCGAAAAAGTCTGTTCCCAAACGAACAGCAAGGAGTATTTTCAAACAGGCGGGTCTCCGTTTACCATAAAGTCCCGATCGAGTAAAACCGCTCAGGAGGATCAATAATAATGAAAGATTGCTATGTTTATCCGGCAATCCTATCGTTTGACGATGATGGTATAACTGTAGAATTTCCTGATTTGCCGGGTTGTGTTACTTGTGGTGATACCGAAGAAGACGCCATATCCATGGCCAGGGAGGCCCTGCAGCTGCACCTTTATGGCATGGAAGAAGATGGGGATGAGATTCCCAAGCCATCGCGGATCACTGAATTAACATTGGAAAAAAACCAGATTCCCGTTTTGATAGAAGCCTGGATGCCGGCCTTCAGGGACAAAATGGCCCATAAATCGGTTACCGCTACTGTTACACTGCCCCGCTGGCTGAAAATCATGTCGGATCGGGCGGGGTTGAGTTATTCATACGAATTGCAGGCGGCACTGAAAAGGCGTCTGGGGATTAAAGAACCCCCCTATGTCAGTGGCAAGTAGAAACCAAAAGCAGCCCGCGCAGGGCTGCTTTTTGCATGCCGGCTTTTAGCTCTCCAGCTCGGCCCGGTGGGCGAAGTAGGCCAGGGCTCCGGGGTTGGCCAGGGCGTCCTGGTTGAGCACGGGCTGGCCGTGGATGACATTGCGCACCGCCAGCTCCACCTTTTTGCCGTTGATGGTGTAGGGTATGTCGGGCACGGTGAGGATTTTGGCCGGCACATGGCGGGGCGTGGTGTTCTCCCGGATGGTGCGGCGGATTTTATTCTGTAGTTCCTCGGTCAGCTCCACACCGGGGGCCAGCTTGACAAACAGGATCACCCGCACATCGCCCTGCCAGTCCTGGCCCACCACAATGCTGTCCAGCACTTCGGGCAGGGTTTCCACCTGGCGGTAAATCTCGGCCGTGCCGATGCGCACGCCGCCCGGGTTGAGGGTGGCGTCCGAGCGCCCGTAGATGATTAGGCCATTCTGGGGCGTGATTTCCACATAGTCGCCGTGCCGCCAGATATTGGGGTAGTAATCGAAGTAGGCGGCGCGGTATTTTTTGCCCTCCGGGTCGTTCCAGAAGCCCAGGGGCATGGAGGGGAAAGGCATGGTGCAGACCAGCTCGCCCTTTTGGCCCAGCACACTGCGTCCCTGCTCGTCGAAGGCTTCCACCTTCATGCCCAGACCGCGGCACTGCAGCTGCCCGGCGTAGACCGGCCCGGTGGGGTTGCCCAGGGCGAAGCAGGAGATGATGTCGGTGCCGCCCGAAATAGAAGCCAGCTGCAAATCTTGCTTTATTTCCCGGTAGACGTAGTAAAAGCTCTCCATGGAAAGCGGCGAGCCGGTGGAGAGCACGGCCCGCAGGGCGGACAGGTCGTACTGTTTGCCCGGCCGCACGCCCTCCTTTTCCACGGCGGCCAGGTATTTGGCACTGGTGCCGAAGACCGTGATCCCCTGCTTTGCGGCCATTTCAAACAGGGCGCCGGGGTGAGGGTGAAAGGGCGAGCCGTCGTACAGCACCACGGTGGCGCCCACGGCCAGGGAGCTGACCAGCCAGTTCCACATCATCCAGCCGCAGGTGGTGTAGTAGAAAATGGTGTCGCTGCGCTTTAAGTCGGTGTGCAGCAGGAGCTCCTTCAAGTGCTGGATCAGGGTGCCACCGGCCCCGTGCACGATGCACTTGGGAATGCCTGTGGTGCCCGAGGAATACATGATGTACAGCGGGTGGTCGAAGGGCAGCTGGACAAACTCCATTTCGCCCGCCGGGTAGGGGGCCAGGAAATCCTCCCAGAGCACGGCCCCCGGCAGGGCGCACAGGTCGGGCTCGGGTTGGGCGTAAGGCACCACCACCACCTTTTCAATGGAAGGCAGTTCGGGCAGCAGGCCCCGCACCCGCTCCAGCGAGTCGAAGACCTTGCCGCCGTAAAAGTAGCCATCGGCGGTGAACAGCACTTTGGGGGCGATCTGGCCGAAGCGGTCCAGCACGCCTTTGATGCCAAAATCGGGCGAGCAGGAGGACCAGATGGCTCCCAGGCTGGTGGCGGCCAGCATGGCCACCACGGTCTGGATCAGGTTGGGCATGAAGCCCACCACCCTGTCCCCCTGCTTTACACCCAGTGCCTTAAGCGCCCGGGCGGTGCGGGAGACCAGGTCGTACAGGGCGGCGTAGCTGATTTTCTCCGCCGGGCGGCCTTCGCCCTGGAAAATCAGGGCGGTTTGCTCGTCGCGGTAGCGCAGCAGGTTCTGGGCGAAATTGAGCCGGGCGTCCAAAAACCAGCGCGCTCCGGGCATTTTGTCCAGGTCGACCACTACCTGGCTGTAGGGTTGCGAGAAGATCACCCCGCCGAATTCCCACATGGCCGCCCAGAAGTCGGCCGGCCGGTCGATGGACCACTGGTAGAGCTGGTTGTAATCCTGTATAAACAGTTGATACTTTCTGTTTACATATTGTATGAAGGCGGTCATATTGCTGGCGGCAATTTGCTCGGGCGTGGGCTGCCACAACAGCTGGCTCACGGACTGATCCCTCCTGCGATCATTTATTTGAATTGTATGAAAATACAAAAAATGTGCCAGACCGCCGGGCCACACTGCGCGAGTATTGTATAAAACTATTTGTTGCGCTTTTGCCGGGTGCCTGGCCGGAAATCCAGCCGGGTTCCTCGGGAAAGACGCCGGGGCAAATTGCGCTTAGTATCTAGTTGACTGAATGACCGGAGAGCTTTATAATTGATAACGAAAATAATTATCATTCACAAAAGGAGTGACAGTATGGGTAAAGGCAAGAGATGGAGAAGAGGCGGCGCAAAAGTGGGCGCAGGGCATTGTGGCCAACCTGGCCCGGCCGCCCAAGGGCAATGACCGCGACCAGGTCAAGGCCATCGCCGCCGGGGAAGGCGATGTGGCCATTGTGAATACCTACTACATAGGCAAGATGCTCCACTCCTCCGATCCCGAGGAAGTGAAAGCCGCCCAAAAGGTGGGCGTATTCTTCCCCAACCAGCAGACCAGCGGTACGCACATCAATGTGAGCGGGATAGGCCTGACCGTGGCGGCCCAAAACAGGGAGAACGCTGTAAAGCTCATGGAGTTTCTGGCGGGCAAGCAGGCCCAGGAGCAGTTCGCCCAGGCCAATTTCGAGTATCCGGCCAACCCGGCGGTGCAGCCCGCGCCGCTGCTCCAAAGCTGGGGCGACTTCAAAGCGCAGGATATTAATTTGACAGTGCTGGGGGAAAACAATGCCAGAGCGGTGCGGATCTTTGATGCGGTGGGCTGGAAGTAAATTAAAAATGGGGGACGGCTGGGCGCTGCTCAGCCTTCTTTTTCTGCTGCTGCTCCTTTTGCCCGCCGGGCGCATTTTCGGACAGCTCCTTAAGCCGGCGGGGGAAAACTGGGCGCATGTCCGGCAGTATCTGTTCCGGGATTACCTGCTCCATACGCTGCAGCTGGCGGGGTTTACCGTCCTGGGGACGGCGCTTTTGGGTACGGTCCTGGCCTGGCTGGTCAGCGCCTGTGATTTTCCCCTGCGCGCTTTTTTCCGCCGGGCTCTTTACCTGCCCCTGGCCCTGCCGCCCTATATCGCTGCCTGCACCTACAGCGGATTGCTCGGCTACACCGGTCCGCTGCGCTCTTTCTTGCGCCGGCAGCTGGTCTGGGAACCGCCCGCCGCCTGGTTTGACATCATGAACCTGCCCGGGGCGGTGTTTATCTTTACCCTGGTGCTTTATCCCTATGTGTATGCCGTCACCAGGGCTTTTTGGGAAAAGCAGGCGGCTTCCCAGATCGAATCGGCCCGCCTGCTGGGCCGGGGGCAGCTGGCGGTGTTTTGGGATGTGGCGCTGCCCTTGAGCCGGCCCGCCCTGGTGGGCGGGGCCAGCCTGGTGGCCATGGAGGTGCTGGGGGATTACGGGGTGGTGCATTATTTCGGCCTGCCCACTTTCAGCACGGCCATTTTCAAGACCTGGTTCGGTATGGGCGATGTGGACGCGGCGGTGCGCCTGGCGGCGGTGCTCATGCTGGTGGTGGTGCTGCTGCTCTGGCTGGAGGGCCGGCTGCGGGGAGGTAAAAAGTACAGCCCGGCCGGCGCCCGCTCCCGGCCTCTGGCGCTCTGGCGGCTGGCCGGCGTGCGGGGCTGGCTGGCCGCGGGTTTTTGCGCGGCAGTGTCCGGACTGGGCTTTTTCCTGCCGCTAGGACAGCTGGTCTACTGGGCCGGGCACAGCTGGCCGCGGGTGCTGGGCGGGGACTTTGCCCGCCTGCTGGTGGATACGCTGTTGCTGGCCCTGGTGGCCAGCATGCTGGTTCTGGTGGTGGCTCTGGTCGTGGCTAACTACAGCCGCCTGCACCGGGGAGGGCTGGCGTCCGCCTGTGCCAGAGCTACGGTGCTGGGCTATTCCATCCCCGGCCCGGTCATTGCCATAGGTGTGCTGGCCTGGTTCATCGCCCTGGATGGTTACCTGTACCCTCTGTATCGCTTTTTCAGCCCGCAGGCTGAACGCCTGTTGCTTGCCGGCAGCCTGGTTATGCTGATTTACGCCCTGGTGGTGCGCTTTCTGGCCATGGGTTTTAATCCTCTGCAGGCCGGTTTTGCCAGGCTGGGCCACCGCTTTAGCGAGGCTTCCCGCACTTTGGGAGCGGGGGTGACGGCCACCTTCTGGCGGGTGGATCTGCCCCTGCTGCGCCCGGCGGTGGCTGCGGCCTTTTTGCTGGTGTTTGTGGAAGTGATCAAGGAACTGCCGCTCACCCTGATGCTGCGCCCGTTCAACTTCCAAACGCTGGCGGGCAAGGTGTTCCAGTACGCCGGCGATGAGATGCTGCCCGAAGCGGCGGTACCGGCGCTGGTGATTGTGGCCCTGAGCACGCTGGCGGTCTGCTGGCTGGAAAGCGGTGGACGCCGCTGGTGAAGGGCGGAGCCGTGTGCCGGCCAAGAGCAGGGCGGCAGCTTTTCCGGGAGCCTGGTGCAGGGTGGGCGGCAATATTTCCGGGATGGTGTTGGGTTAGAATCTGGAGGCGCGGGGGGATAAAATGTCTGCTATAGAAATGCACGATCTGCTCTTTGGTTACCCGGGTGCGGTGGCGCCCGTGCTGGAGGGGTTTGAGCTTACTGTGGAGGCGGGGGAAATAGTGGCGCTGGTGGGGCCTTCGGGCTGCGGCAAGAGCACCGTGCTGCGCCTGCTGGCCGGTCTGGAGAGGCCCCGGCGGGGGCGTATCAGCATCGGGGGGCGCCTGATGGTGGGCGACGGCATTTTTGTGCCGCCCGAGCGGCGGGGGGTGGGCATGGTTTTTCAGGATTTCGCCCTTTTCCCCCATCTTACGGTGGAGAAAAACATCGCCTACGGGATCAACCGGCTGCCCCGGGCGGAGCGCCGGGAGCGCCTGAAGGCGCTGCTGGCCTTGACCGGGCTGGCCGAACTGGTTCATCGCTATCCCCACCAGCTCAGCGGCGGCCAGCAGCAGCGGGTGGCTCTGGCCCGGGCCCTGGCCCCCGGCCCGGCCGTGCTTTTGCTGGACGAACCCTTCAGCAGCCTGGACGCCCACCTGCGCGACCGCCTGCGGGGCGAGGTGCGTCGCATTATCCGGGCGGCCGGAACCACCGCCCTGTTTGTCACCCACGACCGGCAGGACGTAGAGGCCCTGGCCGACCGCCGGGTGGAGATGGGGTGAGGAAAAATAAGCGGGGGTCCCCCGCTTTTATTTTCTTAATATGGAATTAATTACATCCTGTGAAATGACATATCTTTCGTCGGCTGCTTCCCAGAGATCCCGGTGTGGTCTTAAATTGATATTTTCTATCGCATTTTTGTAGTTGGAATGAAACAGCTTTACTATAACACCCTCTTGTTTTGCAGCAATAATGGCAGGCAGAAAATCGCTGTCACCGGTAACTATTGCTGCATGGGTAATCTTTTGCTTGGAAGCCAACATGACCATATCAACGCCCAGCATGATGTCTACACGCTTTTGCTGTAATATCAACCGGCCGGTGTCTCTGTCAATACCTCGAAACTCTAATTTTCCTGCTCTGACTTCATATTTGGGCAAGCTATTTAATCTGCTGAAAAAGGATTGGGCGTTTGCGAACTGTCGGGATTGATCGGGGGTTAATGAATATGGCTATTCGATCCGGTATGGAAGGCAATCGCTTACCACCCCCATAAATAATAATAAGGGGCTGAATTATGTATCAACCCCCGGTCAAATAAAATCTCGCCTGCCATCCTACTAGAATGACAGGAAATAAGTCTACTTAAAATGATAACGTTTTGTGTTTTGCATGTCAATAACTTCTATGAAATTATCGCGGCGCTTTCCACGTTACATTTCAGAATTGCTTTGAGTTCTTCTGTCAGTGCGATGTGGTCGAAAAGCGATACTGCCTTGTCCCGGGCGTATTCCACCAGAATATCCACATCGCTGTCCGGGTGTTGGTCCCCCCTGGCCAGCGATCCGAAAATGGCAGCTTTTACTGCGCCATGCCGGCGCAATATTGGTTCGGTAATTAACTTGATGGTTTCCAGATTCATGTTTTTGATCACCGCCTCTAAAAATATTATACCGCGGGGTGAGGGGAGATTAAACGCTTATTTTATTAAGCGAAAAAGGTTTTGAGCAGCATAGTGCTTGTGTGTTGGCACTAATTTTGCTAGTATTTTGCTTATATATTTTTCGGATATCAAACAGCCCCGCCCGGGGCAGGCTAATGCTGCCCGGAGCAAACTGAGAGCGGCAGGTGAAGGTGATGCGCACCATTGGCCGGGTGGCCACTTTGCTGGTGCTGGCGGAAAAAGAGGAGCAGGCGGCGCTGCTGGCCCGGGCCGGAGCGGCCGGTTACCGGGCCGTGCTGGGCCGGGTGGGTTCCATGGCGGCGGACAAGGTGGTGGCCGCGGTGGAAACCGCAGTGCAGCGGGAGGGGCTGCTGGATTACAGCTACCGCCAGATGCACTCGCTCTATCACGCCATCATTGAAGCCCTGTACGGCGTCTGCCGGGGCCAGCTGGAGCTGGGCCAGATTCTGCGCACTGTGGGCCTGACCTTTGCCGTGGTTCTGGGGCCGCGGGAAGCGAGAGCGGCCGACCCGCGGGACCAGTGGCTGGCAGTGGCTCTTTACGGCACCATCGGCGCACCCAAAAAGGGTTTTGAGCACGAGGTGATTGGTCTGGGGATCAATCATCTTTAGCGCGGCAGCATAAAAATGCGCTGTTTTTCTCTTAGATCAGCCCCTCCCGGGTACCGGCCCGGCTGCGCTGTGCGGAGGAAGGATAGCCGGTCGGGGCTGCGGGCGGGAAATACCAGACAGGTCGCCTTTAGCGGACAAATTAATCAGTGCTGTGAACCAGCAACAAATAGGGGGTTTGATTTATGCTGATAGTGGGGGAACTGATCAACACCAGCCGCAAGGCCATCAAAGAGGCGGTGGAAAAGCGGGATGCGGCCTACATCCGGGAAATCGCCAGCCAACAGGCCGCGGCCGGGGCGCACTACATTGATGTGAACTGCGGTACCATGGTGGGCAATGAACCCGAAATTATGCAGTGGCTGGTGCAGCTGGTGAAAGAGGCCGTGGACCGGCCCCTGTGCATTGACAGCCCCAGCGCCCAGGCCCTGGAGGCGGGGCTGGCCCTGGCGGTGGACAAAGGGCAGCCCATGGTCAACTCTATATCCGCCGAAAAAGAGCGCTACGAAAGCGTGCTGCCTTTGGTGCTGAAATACCGGGCCAAAGTGGTGGCGCTGCTCATGGACGACAGCGGCATGCCCGACACCGCTGAGCAGCGCCTGGACGTGGCCCGCCGTCTGGTGACCGACCTCACTGCCGCCGGGGTGCCCATGGAGGACATCTACATCGATCCGCTGGTCAAGCCGGTGAGCACCTCGGACGGGGCCGGTCTGGAGGTGCTGGAGTCCCTGCGCCTGATCCGCCGGGAGTTTCCCGCTGTGCACACCATCTGCGGGCTGAGCAATGTGAGCTACGGGCTGCCCAGCCGGGCGGTGCTCAACCAGGCTTTTTTAATCCAGACCATGACGGCGGGCATGGACAGCTACATTCTGGATCCGCTGGATAAAAAGCTGATGGGCTTTTACTATGCTTCCCGGGCGCTTTTGGGCCAGGATGAATACTGCAGCGACTATCTGGCGGCCTACCGGGCGGGATTGTACAGTTGAGAAGTGAGAAGTGAGATGTTAGAGGTGAGATGTAAGAGGTGAGAAAAAGGTATTGTCAGAAGATTGTGCTTGTAGTATGGTGTGATTAAGAATACCATAACCCCTTAATCTACTCAGAGGCATTAGTTGGCAGGGAGTAGAGGCGCGATACGCAGCGCTTCGCTCCCTTTTCTGTTTTACCAGACTAAAGTCGGTTTTGGGTGCTGGTTTGACGCAGCTCTCTGGCTATTGCCGGTTTGACGGTGGGGCCGGTACATTTTTCGGGCGAGGCCAGGATGCGCGCGGTCGCAAAAGGCAAGTGCTAGAGTTGCTCAAACAAGGGGCTGGCAGAGACAATAAAGGCGGAGGAGGAAAAGAGCATGCTGGAACTGGAAACCAGGCCGGCGTTAAACGCTTTGTTTATTGATGGCAACAGCCTGACCATTGAACAGGTGCTGGCGGTGGCCGGCCAAAACATGCCGGTCAGTTTGAGTGTGGTGGGCAAGGCCAATTTGCTGCGGGCCCGCCGCCTGGTGGAGAAAATAGTGGAGGATGGCCTTACGGTTTACGGCGTGACCACGGGTTTTGGCAAATTCAGCGAGGTTACGGTTTCGCCCGAAGAATGCAATGAACTGCAGAAGAACATCATCATGAGCCATGCCGGCGGGGTGGGGCGGCCCCTGCCCCGGGAGGCGGTGCGGGCCATGATGCTGCTGCGGGCCAACTCGCTGGCCAAAGGCTACTCCGGGGTGCGCCTGGAAGTGGTGCAGCTACTGCTGGATATGCTCAACTGCGGCGTCCATCCCGTGGTGCCCTGTCAGGGTTCGGTGGGAGCCAGCGGTGATTTGGTGCCCCTGTCCCATATCGCCCTGGTCATGATCGGTATGGGGGAAGCCGAATACCAGGGTCGCATTCTGCCCGCCGAGGAGGCGCTGAAGCAGGCCCGTTTAAAGCCCGTGGTGCTGCAGGCCAAGGAAGGGTTGGCTCTGATCAACGGCACCCAGTACATGAGCGCCCTGGGCTGCCTGGCCGTGGCCGGGGCGACCCGGCTGGCCAAAGGGGCCTGCATAGCCGCCGCCATGACCTTTGAGGCCCTGGAGGGCATCCCGGCGGCCTATAGCCCCCTCATTCACGATGCGCGGCCCCATGCCGGGCAGAAAACCTGCGCCCGGGCCATGCGCCATCTGCTGGAGGGCAGCGAACTGCTGGAGCGGGAAAAGCACGACCGGGTGCAGGACGCCTACACTCTGCGCTGCATTCCCCAGGTGTACGGCGCCTCCCTGGATGCCATCAGCCATGTGCGCAGTGTGCTGGAGACCGAGATCAATTCGGCTACCGACAACCCGCTGGTCTTTCCCGATGCCGGCTGCGTAATCAGCGGCGGCAACTTCCACGGCCAGCCCCTGGCCCTGGTGCTGGACTACCTGGCCATGGCGGTGTCCGAACTGGGCAGCATGGCCGAGCGGCGGGTGGAAAGGCTGGTCAACCCGGCCTTAAACGGCCAGCTGCCGCCCTTTTTAACCCGGCACGGCGGGCTGAATTCCGGGATGATGATCCTGCAGTATGTGGCGGCGGCTCTGGCTTCCGAGAACAAGGTGCTGTCCCACCCGGCCAGTGTGGATTCCATACCCACTTCGGCCAACCAGGAAGACCACGTCAGCATGGGTTCCATAGCCGCCCGCAAGGTGGGCAGTGTGCTGGAAAACGTCTCCTGGGTGGTGGCGGCCGAGTTTTTAGCCGCCGCCCAGGCCCTGGACTACGTGCAGCACACGCCGGGGTTGGGCAGCCGCATCGCCCACGCCCTGGTGCGGGAAGTGGTGCCCCACTGGGAGGGCGACCGCATTCTCTACCAGGATTTGCACCGGGTGCACGCCCTGCTGCAAAGCGGCGGCCTGGTGGAACGGGTGGAGCAGGAAATTGGGCCGCTGTGGTAAAACTTGCCGCGGGGGACGGGCCGTCCGCCCGGCAGGCTGCTGCCGGCCGGCGGCGGGTTAGCGCGGCTGGGGCGCCCCGGTTTGAGGCATGATGCCGGAAGGCTTTGAAGGAGATATGTCTATGGGTGAAAAAGTGGACCTTTTGCTGCACAGCGCCGGCGAGCTGATCACGGTGGCCGGCGGGTCGGCGCAGCCCCGGCGGGGGCGCGCAATGAGCGAGATTGGTATGATCCGGGACGGTGCCGTGGCTGTGCGGGAGGGTCGCATCGTGGCGGTGGGGGCCACCCGCGAGGTGCGGCAGCGGGTGGAAACCGGCCGGGATACCGTGGAAATAGACGCCCGGGGCAAAGTGGTGCTGCCCGGGCTGGTGGATCCCCACACCCACCTGGTTTTTGCCGGCTCCCGGGAGTATGAACTGGAAATGAAAATTGCCGGCGCCGGCTATCTGGAGATTCTGGCCCGGGGCGGGGGTATTCTGGACACCGTGCGGGCCACCCGGGCGGCCGGGTATGAACAGCTGAAAGAAACCGCCCGGGGCTACCTGCGGGAAATGCTGGCCCAGGGTACCACCACCGCCGAGGTCAAGAGCGGCTATGGCCTGGATACCGAAACCGAGCTAAAAACGCTGCGGGTGGCGGCTGAGCTGGGCCGCAGCCAGCCCGTGGAACTGGTGCCCACCTTTCTGGGCGCCCACGCCGTACCGCCCGAGTACCGGGATAATCCGCAGGCCTATGTGGACCTGGTGGTGGAGGAGATGCTGCCCGCTGTGGCCCGGGCGGGTCTGGCCCGGTTCTGCGATGTTTTCTGCGAGGCGGGAGTGTTTTCCCCGGAACAAACCCGGCACATTCTGGGCGCCGCCCGCCGGCTGGGCCTGGAGCTCAAGCTGCACGCCGATGAGATCGAGCCCCTGGGCGGGGCCGAGCTGGCGGCCGAGCTGGGCGCCACGTCGGCCGACCACCTGGTGCAGATTTCCGAGCCGGGCATCCGGGCGCTGGCTGCTTCCCGCACTGTGGCCGTGCTGCTGCCCGCCACCACCTTCTGCCTGATGGGTACGCGGTACGCGCCGGCCCGGCGCATGATCGAGCAGGGGGTGGCAGTGGCCCTGGCCAGTGATTTCAACCCGGGCAGTTCGCCGGTGAACTCCCTGCCCCTGGTGATGGGCATTGCCTGCCGCCAGCTGAAGATGCAGCCGGCCGAGGTGGTGACGGCGGTGACCATCAATGCGGCCCATGCCATCGGGCAGGCCCACCGCCTGGGCAGTCTGGAGCCGGGCAAGCAGGCCGACCTGGTGGTGTTTGATGCGCCGTCCTACCAGTATGTGATGTACCGCCTGGGGGGGCAGCTGGTGGATACGGTGGTCAAGGCCGGGCGGGTGGTCTGGCGGCGCCGGGGGAGGGAGGCCTGTTAGCCCGGCCCGGCCGGGGTGGAACGCATGCGGGTGCGCATCCCGTGCGAAAACAGGATACGCAGCCGCAGGCGGCAATACCTGGCGTGGCAGTATCCGCGCTCGCTCCAGGCTAACGTTTATACGCACATGCGGGTGCGCTAATCCCGGGCGAGCCCGTCCGGAGCACCGGCTGCAGCACCCGGCGAGGCCGCGGCAGCGGGCC
>NZ_JBRAJI010000060.1:0-12386 GCF_052744395.1 Desulfurispora sp.
CTGGCCGCCCGGGGCGCCCGTGCCGGAGGCCGCCCGGCCGCCGGTGCCGGTCTGCCCGGTGATGACGGTATCGCCCTCCTGCAGTCCGGATTTTATCTCCACATTCAGGTCGTCGCTTAGCCCCACCTGCACCCGCCGGGGCCGGGGCTGGCCGCTTTCCAGCACCAGCACGAAAGCCCGGCTGCCGGTGTTGTCCGCAGCGGTTCCCTGTATTCCCCCAGCGGCCTGATCCGCCTCTGCACCCCCGGCTCCTACCTTTCCGGGTGCTGAAAACTGCCCGGCACTCTGGCTGCTGTTTTCCTTTGCTGCGCTGCCCTGGGGATTTCCTGGCCACCTCTCACTACCCGCAGCATTACCGGCGGGTTGCCTGTCCGCACTGCTGCGCCCCGCCCCGGCCAGAGCGGCACGACGGGCCGCCAGGTAGGAGCCGGCGAAGTCCAGGGCGGTTTGGGGCACAGTGAGCACATGCCTGGCCTGGCCGGTGATGATGTTCACCGCCGCCGGCATGCCCGCCTTCAGCCCGCTAAAGTCTTCTATTTGGATTTCCGCGCCGTACATCTGCACATTGCTCACGGTGCTGGCCATGGGGTCCAGGGAAACGATGCGGCCGCGAAAAGTGCGGTCGGCATATGTATTGACGGTAAAAGTGACCTCCTGGCCCACCTGTACACGGCTAATGTCGGCTTCATTGATCTGGGCGGTGAGCTTTAAGGCGGTGGAGCAGAGGATGATGCCGAACTGGGAGGAGGTAGCCGTACCCACCGGCGGCGCGCCGCCCTGGGTCCACTGCCCCACACTGCCGTTGATCTGCATCACATAGCCGTCGAAGGGCGCCACGATGTGGGCGCCGTTTAAATTGCTCCGGGCCATCTCCACCTGGGCCCGGGCCGCCTGCACCCGGGCGGCGGCCGAGGTCAGCTCGGCCGGCTGGCCGGTGCTGGCCTGGTTTAAGCGGGCGGACTGGTAAGCGGCCTCGGCCGCCCGGTAGCTGCTCTGGGCGTTTTCCAGCTCGGCCTGGCTGACGGCGCCCGCAGCGTACAGCTCCTGGTAACGCCTCCAGTTGTTGCGGGCGTTTTGCAGGTTGCTTTCGGCCTGGGCCAGCTGGGCCGCCGCGCCGGCCAGCTTCTGGGAACGGGTGGCCGCCAGGCTTTCATAGGTGGCCTGAGCTTCGGCCAGACCGGCCTGGGCGCTGGCCAGCTGGGCCTGGAGGTCGTCGTCGCGCTCTTTGGCCAAAAGCTGCCCTTTCTGCACCCGGTCGCCCACTTTCACACTGCAGCTTTCCACATAGCCCTGGCTTTTAAAGGTGAGCGTCACCTGCTGCTCGGGCTCCACCGTACCGCTGGCGCTGATGGTCTGGACAATGTCGCCATAGGCCACCGGCCGGGTGATGTACTGGCCCTCCACCTCACCGCCGGACACAAGCCGCCAGGCGATAACGGCAGCCACCACCAAAAGCAGGGCAGCCGCCAGCCAGATGCGGCGGGCGGCCGCCAGTGGCCAGATTTTTTTCAGAAATGACGGTACTCTGGACAAGGCGCCGTCCACTCCCCCCGGTGGAATTTTTGGGCATCATTTTAAAGCTAAGCCTAGCGCGGACCGGCCGGGCAAATGTGGGAGAAATGTTAAGATGAGATTAAATAAATGTGGGAAATTGTGGACAGAGGGCCTGTCCGAAAGCGATCCGCCGGCATTTTTACAGAAACTGGCCTCCCTGCCGGCACACCGGGCCTGATACGACATATTATTGACAGTCAGCTGAAGCGAAATAGTTTCCTGAAAAAGGAATTTAAGAGCCCATGGCCGCCACTGCACAGGAGCATGGCCGGCTGTGTTATATGTGTTATAATAGCAGTGCCGGCGGTATCCGGCACGGCCCTGAGGCGCCCGTTTTTTTCGGTCGACCCAAAAGGGCGGTATCTCCAGCTTTAGCAAAGGGGAATGAGCAGAGTGCTGCCGGTACATGTGCAGGTGCTGTTCTGGGATGTGGAAAAAGAACTGCGGGAAGGAATCTGGCTGGAGCTGCCCGAAGCTGCCCGGGCGGGAGACCTGCTGGACGAGCTGGCCCGGCGCTATCCCCTTTTTGCCCGGGAGGTGCCGCCGGGCCAGTTGGTGCTGCTGGTGGGCGGCATCGCCGGGCGGGACAGGCAGCGGCCGCTTACGCCGGGCGACCGGGTAGTCATTTTCCCGGCCATCAGTGGTGGTTAGCCAGGTTTTTCTGCAAGCTTAAAGGGAATAGCTGGCTAACCAGAGCGGGCCTCACCTGCCTTACTGTCAAGTCCAGAGCACTGACTGTATATTGGTATTATTTCAACTATTTACACAATTAGTCCACCATGTTACTATTGAGAAAAATTGCCTGCGAGGTGAAGCCAGTGACCAAAGAGCGTCCCCTGTGGTGGGCGGAAGAACCTTTTAACCGCACCCTGGCCCTGGCTGCCGGGGCTAGCAGTGTGCGCGGGCTGCAGACCGCCTTTTTTGTGCCGCGCATCCTGGCCGGCGCCCAGGCCCTTAATATGCTGCAGAGCGCCGTGGCCGGCATTGCCGCAGCGGCCCGCGTGCTGATCATCACCGACCAGGTGGTGCGCCCCCTGGCCGAGCGGGTAGCAGCCGCTTTGCGCCCAGCCGGCCACACGGTGGAAATTTGGGACGGCGTGCTGCCCGAAGTGCCGGTGGAGCTGGTGGAAGAAGGGGCCAAAGTGGCGCAGGAGTTTGCCCCCCGGTTGATCCTGGCCGTGGGCGGCGGCTCGGCCATTGACGCCGCCAAGATGATCTGGGTGCGCTACGAAAAGCCGGACTTCGACTTCCGCCAGATCAATATATTGGAGCCTCTGGGCCTGCGCCAGAAAGCCCTGCTGGCAGCCGCCCCCACCACGGCGGGCACGGGCTCGGAAGCCACCGGCGCCGCCGTGCTCACGGAAGACGGGCAAAAGATGTCCACCACCCACTACGAGCTGGTACCCGACTTTGCCGTGCTGGACCCGGCCTTCACCGCCGGCCTGCCGCCCCAACTCACGGCCTACACCGGGCTGGATGCCCTGTCCCACGCCACGGGCGCTTTCCTCTCCCACTGGGCCAACGAGTTCACCGACCCGCTGGCTTTGCAGGCCATCCGCCTGGTCTTCCAGTACCTGCCCCGGGCGGTGGCCGACGGGGGCGATCTGGAGGCGCGGGCCAAGATGCAGCTGGCTGCCTGCCTGGCCGGCGCCGCTTTCGGCAACGCCGCCTGCGGGCCGGATCACGCCCTGGGCCACGCCTTTGGCAAACTTTTTGGTGTGCACCACGGTGCCGCCGTGGGACTTTTCACCCCCTACACCTTTGGCTTTCTGGCCCGGGTGAGCGACCGCTACCAGCAGCTGGCCGACTTTTTAGGCCTTCCGCCCGCCCCCGCCCGGGAACGGCTTACGGCCCTGTTCCGGCACTACGTAGACTTCACCCGCACCGTGGGCGGACCGGTCACCATCAGCGAGCTGGGGATCACCCGCCCGGACTTCGCAGCCCGTCTGCCCGAACTGGTAGAACTGGCCCTGGCCGACGGGGTGAGCTTGCTTTCCCGCCGGCCGGTCACCGCGGAAAATTACCGCCGCCTGTTCCAGTACGCCTACGACGGGCTGCCGGTAGACTTTTAAAGGGGGGCCTGAAAAATGCACGGATATATGGGCAAAATTGCTTATGTGGACTTGAGCCGCCAGCAGGTGGAAATCCGGGAGCTGGACCCGGCCCTGGCCCGCAATTATCTGGGCGGCAGCGCCCTGGCCGCCCGCCTTTTTGTGGAACTGGGCGCACTGGATGCTGCACCGCTGGCGCCGGAAAACCCGCTCATTTTCATGACCGGGCCGCTGGTGGGCACAGTGGCCCCTTCCACCTCGCGCTTTGCCGTGTGCGCCCGCTCGCCTCTCACCGGCATCTGGGGCGAGGCTACCTCGGGCGGCGTTTTCGGCGTGCGCCTGAAGATGGCCGGCCTGGACGGGCTGGTGATCACGGGCCGGGCCGCCGAACCGGTATACCTGCACGCTACCAACGGCAGCGTGAGCATCCACCCGGCCGGCAACCTGTGGGGCCTGGACAGCTACGCCACCCAGCAGGCGCTGAAAGCGCAGCTCCCCCGGGCCAGTGTGGCCTGCATCGGCCCGGCCGGGGAAAATCTGGTGCCCCTGGCCGCGGTATTAAACGACGCCGGGCGGGCGGCCGGGCGCGGCGGCCTGGGTGCCGTGATGGGGGCCAAGAATTTAAAGGCCGTGGTGGCCGAAGGGCAGGAAAAGGTCACCTACGCCGACCAGAGCACCTTCAAGATGGTCAGCGAGTTTGCCGCCGCCCAGGTGCAGGAGGCCACGGGCACGCTGCGCCACTACGGCACGCTGGGCTATCTGGATGTGGGCTTTTATTTCGGCGATGTGCCGGCCCGCTATTACACGGCGGGGCTTTTCCCGGCCGAAAAGGTCACCGGTAAAAAGCTGCGGGAAGATTTTGTGGTGAAAAACAGCGCCTGTTTCGGCTGCCAGACCGCCTGCGGCCGGCGCCTGAAGCATGAACGGGACGGGCAGACCATTACCGTAGACGGGCCAGAATACGAGACCGCAGTGGCCTTCGGGCCGCTCTGCGACAACTACGACCTGGCCAGCGTGGTGGAAATCAACCACCTGTGCAACCAGCTGGGGCTGGACACCATCTCGGCCGGGGCCAGCATCGCCTTTGCCATGTACCTGCAGGGGGAAGGACTGGTGCCGGCCGAGCGCTTTGGGCGGGCCATCCCCTGGGGTGACACCGTGGTAATGAAGCAACTGGTGGAGGACATGGCCTACCGGCGGGACTGCGGCCAGCTGCTGGGCCAGGGCACCAGGGCCATGGCCGCCGCCCTGGGCGTGGACCCGGAACTGGCCGCCCAGGTCAAGGGCATGGAGATGCCCATGCACGACCCCCGCGCCTTTGCCGGCCAGGCCCTCTCCTACGCCACCGGGCCGCGCGGTGCCTGCCACCTGCGGGGCGACTTTTACCTGGTGGACCTGGGCCTGTACACCGATGAAAAAACCGGCCTTGTGCCCGGGCCGCGCCATTCTTTGAGCGGCCGGGTAGAGGCGGTAATCCGGCTGCAGGACATCCGGGAGCTGGACAACGCCCTTTTGCGCTGCGTCTTCGCCTCCCTGCCCGTGGATGCCACGGCCGGCCTGCTGGGGCTTTTGACCGGCCAGCCCTGGACGGCGGAGGATTTGCTCCGGGTGGGCGAACGCAGCTTCAACTTAAAGCGGCTTTTGAACAACCACTGGGGAGTCACGGCGGCCGACGACCGCCTGCCCCGCATTTTGAGCCAGGCCTACGCCGATGGCGGTGCCGCCGGGCAGGCTGTGGATCTGACTGCCGCCCTGGTGGAGTATTACGCGCTGCGCGGCTGGGACGGCAGCGGCCGGCCGGGCACAAACAAACTGGCCGGGCTGGGGCTGAGCGAGCTGGCGGGCAGGCTTTAATATCATCCTGGCCTGTATGCCGCAGGTGCGGCACCGGCGGCAATTGGGGAAGGCTATGTTTAAAAAAGTTAAACATTTGTTTTCAAAGATTTAATCACTACAACAACGGCGGGCCTATTGCGCCCGCCGCTGTTTGTCAATATAATTTAATTAACCGAGTAGTAAAATACTGTCACCACTTACCCATGTGGGGCAACTGCGCTCGAAAGGGCGCAGGCGCAAAGCCACGGGCCTAAAGCTTTCATGCCATGGTCGCCGGGCCGCCGGGTACTTTCCGGCGGCCCGTTGTGTTATTTTGAGGGAGGTGAACAAAAGGAACAAACACCGCCGGGCAAAGACATGTTTTACTTAACACGTCCGGCCATGCTGCTGGACAAAGGCAGGCGCTGCCTGGCGTATGTGCACGTTCCGTGTTACTATGCGCAGCTAACACGCATCTTTCTAGCTAGCTTGCTGACAGAAAACCAATTTTCTAAAACCAGTATTTTTCGTATAAAACCCGCTCAGCGGCAGCCCGCACCACGGACTGCCCCCCAAAACACACTGACAAGGAGGCAAAACCCCATGTGGAAAAAGCTCACCCAAAAGCGGCGCCGGGGCTTCACCCTGGTAGAACTGCTGGTGGTCATCGCCATCATCGGCATCCTGGCCGCCATCATCGCCCCCAATGCGTTTAAGGCGATTGAGAAGGGCAAGGTAGCAAGAGCAGAAGCAGATTACAAAGCAATTAAGGCGGCAGCATTAAACTATTATACCGATACAGGCCAATGGCCCGCCACCCCTAGCACAGCTGGAAATGATCCGAAACTTGTAGATGGCACTAGCGCACCTACCGGTTGGAATGGTCCTTATCTTGAGAGATGGCCTAACAAAAACCCCTGGGGCGGAATATACAATTATGCAGCAAATGCTTCTGCAATTGCTAGCTTAGGAATTGATACCGACGACAAGTATATTATACTTACATCTGTTCCCGCTTCTGCCCGCGACCGTTTAGAAGCTGATTTGGACGGAGGAACAGCAGACAATGATAGTGGAACAGTTAGATATAATTCCTCTTATGACAATAATGTCTACCTGATAATCTCTGAGCAATAAAATACCCCCTCCTGGCAGCCCCACCGGGCTGCCAGGTCTCAACAAACACCCTTTTCACCACCCTCCGACAGCCAGCCGGGAGGCATCTGCCATGTTGCTCAGCTGTTTGAGAAACTGTATCGATTCCAGCATTCACAAAGACCAGCAAAGGGCATTTTGCCACTACAAAAGCATCCGGGAAAGCATTAAAAAAGAGCTATCTTCCCTGGACAGGGAGTCCCTGCAGATTTTAAAAGAAAGTCTACAGGTTCAAAAAATGGCCAATGAAGAGAATAAGTTTGGTTATTCCCTGGCCTTCTTGGTAGTGGTACCATTAATTATATCAATAGTCACTTTTCTGGCTCCGTTTATGACCGAAATGTACAGTCTGGCCAGTTCTTTTATTTCAGCTTTTTTGACTACCACCAAGCAGCCTGCGCATGAATTTACCACGTTCTACAAGCAATTTACCACCTTTTTTGCAAAACAGATGATTTGGATCTGGGTAATGATTACTATTTTATCAGCAATTATGAGCGGTTTAATCTACTGCTTCAGTTATTACACAAAATGCCAGCGATATCTATATGTCAGCTACAAATTAGCAGTGATAAAAGAACTATTATCCAGCAATAATAGCCATCACCTTTAACACCTTAAATTATCCTCACGCAAGGGCCCCGGCCTCTGCGTCAAAAATACCGCCAGCCGGAACAACATCTCCCGTAAAGGGGTATTCGTTGATGCTACAAATCCTACTCGAACAGCTTTGCTCCAAACAAAAGCCCCGCCGCCCCGCCTTCACTCTGGTGGAGCTTTTAGTAGTCATCGCCATCATTGGCGTACTGGCCGCTATTGTGACGCCCAATGTTTTCCGGGCGGTGGAAAAGTCCAAGATCAGCCGCAGTGTGGCCGACTTGAAGGCCATCAAGGGGGCGGCTCTGGCTTACTACGCCGACACGGGCGTTTTTCCGCCCAATGATGATGATGTGGCGGGCGCCGGTCCTTCTGCACCGGGCAAGCGGGGGATCTTTTTTTTGCAGCAATCGGTCACCATGTCCTATGACCCGCCCGGCGATCCTGCCAGCTGGAACGGCAATGTCTGGAACCCCGCCGGCTGGAACGGCCCCTATCTGGAAAAATGGCCCCAGGCCCAGTACTGGGCGGGCAACCACGGTGGCACCTACCAGTGGCAGGGCGTTTACACCTACGGCTCCACCCCTCTGGACTTCAACAATGACGGCGTGGCCGACCCCTGCATTGAGCTGAACTTCGGCGGCTCCGGCTTTACTGACGCCCAGATTTCCGCCATTATGAAAAATATTGACACCGCTCTGGACGACGGCGATCTGACAAAAGGCATGTTCCGTTACCGCCCAACTACCAGCTGGCCCCAGCACACCGCTTATTACTGTGTGGCTTACAGCAACTGATAGCACTCTTTGCTGGCGGCCCTTACAAAAAGGGCTATTCTCTGCAGCAGTGGCAAAGGGGTATTTTTTAATGCTTCAACTTATTCTTAAGCAGCTCTTTTTAAAACTAAACAGGAATAACTTTCGCCCCGCTTTCACCCTGGTGGAACTGCTGGTGGCCATCGCCATCATCGGCGTGCTGGCCGCCATCATCGCCCCCAATGCGTTTAGGGCGGTGGAAAAGGGCAAAATCGCCCGGGTAATAGCTGACTTAAAAGCTATCAAAACTGCTGGCTACAGTTATTATGCCGATACCGGCGATTGGCCTACCGCAGCGGGCACCAATGGAATGGGCTATTTTATTTCCCCACCGTCGGGAAACAGCAACTGGAACGGACCTTATTTAGAAAAGCTGCCTGCCAATACACCCTGGGGTGGCAATTATAGCTACTGGAAGGCACCTATAAGTGGGACAGTTTATGACGCCAACAACAACCCCCATTCAGTAAACAATACCCTGTGCACTGCCGTTACTATCAGTAACTTCCCCGATAGCGCCATCCGTGATGCAGTGAATCGTCAAATCAGGGAAAGCATTGGCTATTCTTATACAGGTTATCAATCAGGATTTGGTTATTATATAACTGTGATAATCTGGATGGATGACATGTAATCCAATCATAAAACACCACCTGCTGAGCGCTAATCGCACTTGCACCTGGAAGCCCCCGGAATAATTCCAGGATCTCCCAGAGAAGACAGTCCCTCATTACGTTAAAGCATTAAAGTATCATTCTAACTTAATCCCGTCACTCCTGGCAAATCTGCCAGGCTGCCAGTTCCTCCCAGAAGGGGTCTGACCACTCAAAACCAAAAAACCACCGCCGGGCTGGCGGTGGTGTGGGTTTGTGGAACCTAATGGACAATTTTCTTTTGTAGCTCCAGTACTTCTTCCAGGGGCAGGCCAGTAATTTTGCTCACCAGTTGCGGGTCTAATCCCTCCCTGAGGGCAGCCAGGGCGCTTTCCCGGGCTTTTTTGAGTTCGCCCCGGGCTAAACCCTGAGCCATACCCTGAGCTATGCCCTGCTGTATCCCCCTTTGCTCGGCATCGGCCATACTTTCCGCCAGTATCCGCTCAATGTTGGTCACCATCACCTTTCCCTCCTCTGGCCCGGCTTGTTGCAGTATTTCCTCTACCCTGGCCTGTTCTTTCTCCGATAGATATGGTGCAATAATTTTGCGCAAAAAGGTTTTAAACCGCTGAAAATCATCGGGGGTCATCTGGCTGAGTACGCGCTGCAGCCGGCGCAATGTTTTGAACACCTGCTTTAAGTTCCGGCTTTTGTCCAGCATGAACACGGCGGCCACCAGGTTGGCCAGGCGCATCAGCTGCTGGTCGCTATAGCTTTGTACACTGATTAGCTCATAGTTAAAATTAAGCAGATGCCCGGCAAACTGCTCATTTCCAGCCAGGATGTCCTGAAAAGATGTGGCCGCCGTCCAGCGGGGCCGGCCGTTGTACAGCACCAGGGGTACTATGGCCGGCAGACGAAAGTTTTTACTGTCCCGCTCATTTTGCGATGTGTTGCTATACGCTTCCCGCCAGATTTCCACCATGTACAGGAGCAGGCGAAAGGGCATCAGGTAGTCCACTGTGGACTGCAGTTCCAGCAGGACGTAAAAGATAACGTCGTCTTCGGTGCTTTTCAGCCGGTAGACTATGTCGGCCTCTTTATCGGCAAATTCCTGGGTGATGTAGCTCTTATCCACCAGAACCAGGCTCCGGGGGTCTATGTTATGCACCCAAGGGGCGGGCACAAAGCTGCGCAAAAGCTGCAGGAAGGTTTCCTTGTTTTTGAGCAAAAACTTGTAGCCCTTGTCGTGCGGCTGGTGGACGGGCTGGGGCATCTTAAGGCGCACTCTTTTGTGGTTTTGATTATACCACAGGGGCTGCCATGTGAAAAGTTTTAATAAAAAAAGGAAAACCGCCGGCCTGGCGGTGGTGTGACCGGCGGGGTTTAATAATCGCACTCGCACCTGGAAGCCTCCCCGGAAGGCTCCCAGTCTCTCCCAAAAGGAGGACAGTCCCTCACTGCGTTAGGAGTTGGTAATGATTTATCCCTGTGTTTTTTCCACCTCCGGACACCTCCAGCTATTAATTTTCCTTTATGAACACCTTACTGGTCGATTATACCATATAATTTTTTGCTTTAGGCTATGCATGATTTTTCAGCAAAGATATATCGGGCCAGCAGTCCGGCTGCACCGCCCGCTTTGCGGAATATTTCGGTGTCTCCGATTACCACAAAGGCTTCGCGGGCGCGGGAGACAGCTACATTCAACATGCGCACATCACTGTTGAAGAAATAATCTGTACCGTCGCTGCAAGTATAAACGGGTGAGAATATGACCACGTCCCTTTCTGCGCCCTGCAGGGCGTGGATAGTTCCTATGGTGATGCCACGCAGTGGCGCGTATTTTTCATTACTCCGCAGGGCTTTTAGGAATTCCCGCTTCTGAGCGGTGAAGGGCACTACGACAGCTACTATTTCCTTAAGCGCTTTATCCGGGCCGTAGGTGGTGAGCAGGTAATCCTTCTTCTCCATCAGCCATTCCAGTATAAACACGGCCTCTTTTTCGTTTTTGCGACTGCTGCCCGCCCTGCTGGATACACCGTCAGCAAAATGAACAGCGCTGAAATGAGGCAGTGCTCCGGGTTTAAGCTGGTCACCGCGCAGGGGCAAAAGTTGACCCCGGTAGACCAGCTGATTGCAGTAGTCGATAATGGTATCCAGACAGCGCCGGTGTTCTCGTAACCACATACCGCGCTCGCTATAGGGTTCACCGTTTTCGTTTTGAAAACGGTAGGGGCAATTGCGACCCGCTATGAGCATTACACTGCCGCCCTGGGCTGTAACTCCTTTGCTCTGCAATTCCGGGTATTCGTCTTTGCTGCTGATAAGACCGACACGCAGCAGGTTGCCCTGGTCAACAAATCGGGTGATGTTGTACACTGGTTCAATTTGCCAGATGTCGCCGACCACCACCGCTTTTTTGGCCAGGGCCATTGTGGCGGCGGCTATTTCCGGGGAGACCTGCCCGGCCTCGTCGATAATCAAAAGGTCAATTTCTTCCCAGAGGGGCTGGGAGTAAAGGTTTTCTCCCTCCCGGTACCAGCAGGTGAACATGGCCGGTGCCATGTACAGGGTGGACACCAGGCCGGGCGTCAGCATGGCGTAGCGCCGCCATTTGCTTCGCAGTTTTTCTTCCGGTGTTACCTTGATATTTCTCTGGTACATTTCATGGGCTTTTTCCACTTCCTTGAGCCAGCGCCCCTCCCAGTAATGGGTGGCCAGCAGAAAGGAACGATAGCGCAGTTCGGTATCGCATTTGTTTTGGATTTCCTCAACAGCGGGTAATGTGTTTTTGCTGCTCTCGTCAATGATAGCCAGTTCGTCTTCCAGAAGCTTTATTTCTCTTTGCAGTCGCTCAATCTGCTGGCTGCAAGCCAGCACAGCTTCCTCAGCTCGCTTCATATTGTTTTCGCTTTTTTCCAGCATCCTGGTAAGTGTGCCGGATAGTTCACTGTTAATTGTTTTTCGTCGCTCGCCCAAAAGCAACTGGGCCAGCCAGTACCTAAACCGCCTGATTATACCACCCTGTACTGCATGGTTGCTGATATTGCCCTGTACCATCCGGTAGGTTTCCAGATATGTTTGTTCAGCTTCGTTGTATGATTGCTTTTTCTGCTCCAGTTTTATTTTCAGCGTCGTTTCTTCCTGATGCAGTTCATCTTTCCGGGCCAACAGTTCTTGTGTCAGATTATCCAGGCTTCCATATTTGGCTTTGATCTTTTCCAGTGCAAGCGCTGTCTGCTTTTGGGCGCGAATTGCTTCCAGATATTGCTGGATTGTCTTCTTGAGTCCGAGCTGATTGTTTGTCAGCTCAGTATGCAGTTTTTTAATGGCCTGGTCTATGGTTTTGATTTCGCAGCCATAATATTTGCTGCAACACTGCAGATAGTGTTCTTTTGCCGACAAGAGGTATTCCCGGCTTTCTTTTTTGGCCATAAACCCGCTGGTGGCCGGAAATTCGCTCTTTGCTGTTGCTATCTGGTATTTCTGGTTTTCCTGACGCTGGGCAGCATACTGTGATGGACAATACAGTCCATAGCTGGTTATACCCGGCAACCAGCGGGAAGATAGCAGGGTATCGGTTTTGGATACTTTTCCAAAGCTGTCAATCATATTGGTGACGGCCTGGTTGTTGGCAGATACAGTCAGCATAATCGGTGGTCTGGTCTGCTGGATGGCTGCATCTACCCAGAGGGTGGCAATCAAGCTGTGGACAAGGGTGGTTTTCCCGGTTCCCGGCGGGCCGTTAACTGTAGATCGTAAAATAGAATTGACCCCCGCTAGTCAAGTAAAACTGACCCACC